>JBGQIT010000301.1:0-4144 GCA_041498575.1 Gemmatimonadaceae bacterium | reverse complement strand
GAGGAAATCATCAACGCCCTGACGAAAGTTCAGTCCCTCAGGGTCGCGTCGCGGACCTCATCGTTCGCGTTCAAGGGGAAGAGCGAAGGGATCGGCGAGATCGGACGGAAGCTGAAGGTCTCGACGGTGCTCGAGGGTAGCCTGAAAAAGGTCGGCAACCAGCTACGCATAACCGCGCAGCTCATAAATGTCGCCGACGGCTATCACCTCTGGGCCGAGCAATACGATCGCGAGATGGAGGACATCTTCGCGATTCAGAAGGATATCTCGCAGGCGATCGTCAAGTCGCTGCGGGTGATCCTGAGTGAGGGCGAGAAGCTCGCGATGGGAAGAGTTCGCACGATCGACGTCAACGCCTACGACTATTACCTGCGAGGACGCAAGTTCTTTCACCAGCACCGTCGCAAGAGTCTCGAATACTCGATACAGATGTTCGAGAAGGCGATAGAGATCGACTCCGGCTATGCTCTCGCTTATGCAGCGATCGCCGTCGCCGCTTCCGTTCTTTACACCTATTTCGACATGCGAGCCGTCAACTCCGTTCGGGCGGATGTCGCCAGCCTGAAAGCGCTCGAGCTCGCCCCCGATCTTGCCGAGGCGCATCTCGCCCGCGCGATCGCGCTGCGGCTCGCGGACCGCGCCGACGAGGCCGAGCGCGAATTCGAAGCGGCGATCAGGCTCGACCCGAAGCTGTTTGACGCGTTCTACTTCTACGGACGCGCCCAGAAATTTCAGGGCCGTTTCGCCGCGGCAGCGAAGCTGCTGGAGCGTGCCTCACAGCTGAGGCCGGAGGATTTTCAGGCTCCCGCCTTTCTGGGAGGCGCGTATGCAAGCCTCGGAATGTTGGCGGAAGCAACCGCGGTGCGGCGACGCGCGCTTAAACTGATCGAGCAGCGCCTCGACTTGAACCCGGATGACGCGCGCGCCTACAACCTCGGCGCGACGACACTCGCGAAGCTGGGAAAGATTCCCCTGGCGCTCGAGTTCGCGGCCAAATCGCTCTCCATCGAGCCCGACGATCCGTTGGTGCTGTTCAACGTGGCCTGCCTCCACGCGCTGATTGGCAAACGAGAAGAAGCCCTTGGCTATCTCGAGCGCGCGGTCAGAAATGGCTTTGGACACATGGAATCAATGGTGACCGATCCCGATCTCGACTCGATTCGCCGTACGCCCTGGTTTGACGCGATATTGGAGAACATGTCGCCGAGCTGACGACGTCCCACCGCTCACTTCAACACGCGATCCCCAATCAGCTTCGTCACACGCGGATCGTCCTTCTGACCGAGCCAGAACAGTGCGCGCGCCCGCATGTGCTTATCGTTGTCCTCACGCGCGATTCGCATCAGCTCGTTGAGGGCTGCCTCGTCATTCCGCTGCGACAGCACGAAGATCGCATGCTCACGCAATTCCGAATCCGAGGTGCCGCGATAGAACGCGGCGAGATCCTTCGTTGGCGTCAGCTCACTCTGCCCCGCCCAGAACAGCGCGCTCTTCCGCAACCTGAGCGGCTCACCGTTGTCGCGCGCGCGCTCTATGAGCCAGGACGAACTGCCCGACCTCTTTTCACTCATCCCCTGGAAGATCGCTTCCTTCAGTTTGTCGCTCGTAAGGCGCGCGTAGATTCCACGCAGATACGCGTATTCATTCTCTGGCGTGTCGTCACCGTTGGCCAGCGAGAAGATAGCACGCGCACGAGTGCGCTCATCCTCCTTTCCATTCTCGATCACGCCGTGCAGCGCGGCGAATGCGCGTGGATCTCCCGTCTGACCGAGCCAGAACACAGCGGACGCTCGAGTTCCGGAAGTGCCGGTGCGCGCGAGATCGATTAGCGCCGGTACTCCGGCTCCGTTCTCGAGGGTACTGAGCGCCGCCATCACCGCGGTGGCGAGTCCTTTCTTGCCGGGAGCCTCGTCGTCCTCGTCGATATCGTCACCTGTCGGCGCCGCCCCACTGCCGCGTGCATATGCGACGAGCACCGGAACGACTTTGGCGTCGCCGAGTAGTCCGATCCATTGAATCGCTTGTCGCCGCGTGTCCTGTTGCCGCGAATCGTCGCGCGCCAGAGAGATGAGTCGCGGCACGGCGGTGGGATCATCGGCGAGCACGGCGGGAAGGAGAAGCCGATACTTGTCTCCACGCCGGCCGCTGCCCTCGATTTGCGGAACCAGTGCGAAGAAATAGGAAGCTGCTTCGCTCGATGGAACGACGCCCAAGTCAGTGACGCGCTCGGTGGCGCGAGGCCAGTCGCCGCCGACGTAGGTCTTCACCCCTGTGACTTTGCCGTTGGCGACGATGAGCGCGACCCGAACCGGCCCGGGTCGACAATTCGGGGCGCTCCAGTTGCCAATCGACTGGAATGATTCGCCGAAGAGGGCCTTTCGGAACCCGATCACGTCACGCCCGTCGCCGCAGGTTCCGGGACGCCCGGCGAACTGAACGTGCACCACGCCGTCTGGCGCCTTGCCAATCCCCTGCGCGAGAGTGTTTTGAGCGAGCGCTGGAGCCGAGATGGCGGCGACCGTGGCGAGCGCCGCTGCGACGGTACCACCGATAAATGAAGAACGCACGAGACTGCTCCGCGGAACGATGTCAGAGGTTGCCCGCGTTGAGCACACGGGACGGGTCGCTCTTGTGACAACCCCTGCCCCGAATTGGTTGAGGATCTGAGGGGCGATACCGCGCGGGTGCCATTCCAGCGACCAAAGCCCTTCCCCCTTCCCGCCTCCCGCGTCCCGCTACAAACCGAGTCAGCCTTTTACACTGAGCGGCCGCTTCACCACCTCGTATGTGAAGTTGCGCGTGTCGCGCGCGACGCGATCCCAGTTGTAGTACGTCTCGACCAAGGAGCGGCCAATTTTCCCAGTGCTGGTCCGCTTGGCGGGATCGCTGAGATACGATCGCAACGCCTCGACCACCGCGTTCACGTTCTGCGGTGGAACTATCACTCCGCTCTCACCATCACGAACGGCCGATCGAACGCCGCCGGAGTCACCCGCAATTATCGGCAGCCCGGACGCCGACGCTTCGACAAATGAAATGCCGAACCCCTCGGCGTCGATGCTCTGGTCGATTCGCGACAGCCCCATGTAAACCGTCGAAGTCGCATAAGCCTCGGCGACTTCATCGTCGGACACGGCTCCCGCAAGAATCACCCGGTCGGCCACGTTGAGCTCTTCGGCAAGCTCGCGAAGGCGCGCCTCGTCCGGACCAACGCCAATCATCGCATAACGAAGCGTCGGGAACTCCGTCTTCAGTGCCGCCAGGGCACGAAGTACGACATCCTGTCCCTTGTGCGGAATGAGACGGGCGACCGTGAGAAGGAGCGGAGCATCTCCTATCGCCCACTTCGTCCGGAGCTTGCCGGTGTCACGCTTCGGATTAAAGAACTCCGGATCGGTGCCAAGATCGAAAGCGCCGATTGGCGGACTTCGCTCGATCCCGAGCTGCTCCATGACATCCGCAGCAAGTCCGGCAACCCATGCCGAGGTCGCGACTATCCCGCTGGCGGATCCGAGGATGTGGCGCGCTCCAAAACGTTTTCTGGCGCTTGCCGCGATGCCTGCCTGCTCCTTGAGGAGATCGCCGCCGTTGACGTAGACCAGGAAAGGAACGCGCCGCCTCAGGTGGGCGAGAAGAACCGCGTATCCCACCGGCCGAATATTGCCGCAGTGCAGAACGTCGATGTCCCTCGCGGCACGCGCCGATAGCCATCGTCCCCATCGAAGCTGATTGGTGAAGACCTTCGCCCTCGAAAACGCAAAAGGCTGTCGATTGATCGCGTACGGCTCGGATGAATCAAAGGCCGCAGCGTTCTCGGCGCTGACAGTCGATACCTCCATCGTCGTGTCCCCGTCGGCGAAACGCCGACAGAGCTCGACGTGTCGGCGCGCCATGCCGCCCAGGTCGGGAGCGTAATCCTGCGTCACAAAAATATGCTTCACACGAACGGCGTCCTTACTTTCTCGCGACGGCAATGACGCTTCGGGACGTTAGCATCCGAAGTGACCACATCTCCGCCAGAATCGAAGCATTCTCGGACGCAACCTCTTTCTTGCGCGCGTTCAGGCGGCGCTTGAAGAGTTGATTCCCGATCCAGATCATCGGTCCACAGATGAGAAGAAGGAATCGCGCGGAATCCTTGAAT
>JBGQIT010000300.1:0-4158 GCA_041498575.1 Gemmatimonadaceae bacterium | reverse complement strand
GATTGCAAACCCCCAACGCCAGCCTGTCCTCTGCGCGATGAGCGGAACGAGCTGCATCGGGAGCATCGTAAGCAGGAACCCGAGCGAGGTTTGAACGGTAAGCGCCGTTCCGACTGTATGCGGGGGAACCGACTCGGTCACGAGCGTGCTGAATTGCGCGCTGTCCGCGATCACGAAAAACCCCCACGTCATCGCGAGGGCACCGAGTATCCAGATCGGCCGGCCAAAGAGAATCCCGCTCAGGAGACAGCAGGATCCGCTCATGAAGAGAGAGATGGAAACGAGCCGCTCCCTGCCACGTTTATCCGCGAACAGCCCGCCCCACACCGATCCCAGGCCGCCGATCGCGATCGTCGCGAACGCGAGAAGAGATATCAGCCGCGGGGCGCGGAATCGTCCGCCGGCATTCGCGGCAACGCTGGCGGCGAGAAACGACGGGATCCACGTCCAGAACGCGTACAACTCGAACATGTGACCGAGATAGCTTGCCGTCGCCAGCCTCCACTCCCGGACCCGGACCACGTCTCCGACGTGCTTCCACGAGAACGGGCGGGAAGTGAACGGGAACGGCCCATCGCGGTACCCCGCGGTAACGAGCAGAGCGGCAATCACCGCACCGACACTCGAAGTGAGCACGACCGGCCGAAGGCCAACGTGCGGAATCGCTCGCACGAGATAGGGAATGGCTTTTCCCACCGTCAGTGCGCCAACGATCACCCCGATGGCGAGCCCCCGCTGTGAGCGGAACCAGGTCGCCGTCATCTTCATTGCCGGCGGGTAGACGCCCGCCAGAAAGAAGCCCGTGAGGAACCGCAGCACGAGGGCAGACGGGTAGCCGGGGGCCGCCAGAATCGCGGCGTTCACGGCCGCTCCAAACAGCGCACAGACGCTGAAAAGCCTCCCTGCCGGAATGACATCGGCGAGGTTCAGCACGGCGGCGACGGCCGTTCCGCAAACGAACCCGAGCTGGACGATTGTGGTCAGCCAGGCCGCTTCGGCTGCCGTCAGTCCCCAGATCGAGCGCAGCTGTGGGGTGACCGCGCTGGCCGAAAACCAGAGGGACATCCCCAATAATTCTGCAAAACCAAGTAACGCCAGCACCCGCCAGCGCGTCGAGTATGTGTCGGGCGACATCGTGAAAAATTAGCCTCGGTCAGACGCAACTTCGACATTGCGGCGCCGGGCCCAGTTTGAGTATTCAAATGCTGCTGCGACAATTCCAATTCCGGTGTACTCTGGGGCGTAATCGCACGCCTCATCCATGACGAACCCGTCACAGCCAGCTCCGCCGTCCCCGCCGTCCCCGCCGTCCCCGCCTTCCGCGCCCACTCCGCGGCCGACGGTCGCCACGTTGTCGCGCGAGCTCGCGGATTTCCTCGTCGAGCTGTCGATCACTCTGAACAAGCACGCCATCTATCCCCAAAGCCACCCCCTCTTACACGGGGCGGTAGACGGAGTCGCGAATCGCCTGGCGATGTTATTCGTGGGCGCGCGGGAGTCACTGTCGATCGGAGTTGCCCGGCGCCAGTTGATCATCGAAGGCGTTGCCACCGATCCCCTCAACGCCGTGCTCAAGGAGCTCGCCGAGCGTCTGCACGAGCACCACGTTGGCGCGGTGAAGTTCCTGCGCGGAATCGGGCGCGACGAATTGGGGGACGCACTGGCGGCACTCTCTATCGATCCGGTCCGGTCGGACAAACCCATCGGCCTCGACCTCGAGCACGTTGGCGAGCTGTGGCAGCACGTCCGATTCTTCCCGCTCACCTATGATCGACTGCAGCTCATCGAAGACGAGCCCGGCGGCGAGCCCCCCGGAGCGGATCAGATGGCGGCGGGACGAGCGACTCAGCTCTGGATCGGACTCGCACGCGCGGCACTCGTATCGGACACCTCGACTTCGGCCACGGTGCGGGACGCCGACGATAGCACGGCGCTCGAGCCTGCGACCGTCGCCCGCGCGATCGACGAGCACCAGCGCGAGGAGGCGTACGATCAGGTAATCGTTGGCTACCTCCTCCAGATCGGTGATGAGCTCAAGACCGCCGAGGGACCGGAGGCGGCGGGATTGCAGCGCCGCGTGTCGCGTCTGGTGGGTTCACTCAAGGAATCGACGCTCGAACGGCTTCTCGAGATGGGGGGCGACAAAGCTCAGAGACGGAGATTTCTCCTCGACGCCTCGCAGGGGGTCACCGTCGAAGCTGTAATCGACCTCGTTAAGGCTGCGTCCGCCGCCGAAGGACAGACAGTCTCTCACTCGATGCTGCGAATGTTGTCGAAGCTCGCGCATCACCCGTCGTCCGGCGGGTCGCGGGGCGCCAGGACGGACCCGACGATTCGCGATGTGATGCGCCGCCTCGTCGACGACTGGAGCCTGGACGACCCGAATCCAGAAGCCTATCGCCAGGCACTCGAGAGCATGTCCAGTTCCAGGAACGTTGCCCCAAAGCCCACGAGTGACGCGCTCCCGACAGAAATCGAGCCCGAGCGAATGATTCAAATCGCGATCGAGGTCGGCGCCATGGGACCGCAGGTTCGCGCTGCGATGGTCGACCTGTGCAAAGCAGGTCGCGCTGAAGTCTTGCTGGATCTCGTCGAGCGTGCACCAAGCGAAGAAGCGGGGGCACCGGTTTGGGAATTTCTCCAAGGGAAGCGCATCCTCGATGACCTGCTCCAGCAGCCACGCGTCGACATGCCGTTGGTCGCGCGCTTCGCCAAGCGCATCGGAATCGACGCTGCACCAACACTTCTGTCCGCCGCGGCAGTCTTCGACGACGCGAAAATCCGTGCCCAGTTTTACGACCTGGTGCAGTCAGCCGGGGACCAGGTAGGCGCAGCAGTAGTTGAGCGAATCGCCGACGCCCCTCCTGTTGTTCAGCGCGAGCTATTGGCGCTGCTCGGACGCCTTAGCACACTCCCGCCCGGCTTTTCCGCCATTAACTACCTTGCCAGCGATGAAGCACTGGTCCGCCGCGAGGCGGTAAGACTCCTGCTTCGAAATCCCGCGGAGCGCGACGAGACAATCATGGGGGCGCTCACGGACACCGACGACAGAGTCGTTTTCGCCGGTCTCACGGTCGCGCAGGAGAGATGTCCTGCCGCCGGAATCGAGTTGATCAGGCAGCGTGTCGACCGCGGTGAGCTCGATTCCCAGCTTCGCACCATGGGAATCCGGATAGTCGCGCAACAGCGCACGCCCGAGACACTCGCCTGGCTTCTGAGCTACGTAGTTACCGAGGCTCACTGGCCGAGGAGACCAAAGCTGCGCCAGTCGACGCCGGAAATGCTGGCAGCGCTGAGCGTGATTGCGGCGTACTGGGGCAACGACCCCGCGGCGGAATCCATTATCACGCTCGCCGAGCGGAGCAGGGACCCGGAAGTCCGCGCGAAGGTCGCGCGCAAAGGGGCGATTTCCAAAACTGTTACGCCATTGAAGAATGAGTGATCCGATTCGGTTTCTGGTGTCATTCGGGCAAGCTGTCTCGACGATGGCTCTGTACAACGACGGACACCCGGCGCGCGAGCGCGCGGTAGACAGGTCGTACGCCTGCCTCCGCGATCTCCAGGCAAACGATCCCATTCCACGTTTCTCCTTTCTTGGCGAAGAGACCATCTACCAGGAAACCGCGCTCCGCGAGCTCGGCGACTGGGAGTGGGGGACGCGCCTGGCGCAGGCCGGTGTGCAGCGCATCGAGCTTGATAGCAATGTCACCCGCGAGCAGTACGAAGAGTTTCTCGAGGAGATGATGGCTCGCATCACTCTCTCATTCATTGATTCCGCCGAAGCGAGACCGACACGCCCCACAGGGATCAAGGTTGGGGCGCTCGGCATTCGGGGAGAAACAAGACAGCTGCAGGAAACGCTCGATGCTCCAGCGACCGTCGCCACGATCTCGTACTCGCTCGGCGAGGAAGCCGCGTCGATTCAGTCGATGCACAAGGAAGTACTGGAGCGTGGCAAGCTGCCCCTGGCCGAAGCGGAAGCAGTCGTGCGCTCACTCTCGATGGCGATGCACGGCGATCAGGCGATGATCCTTCCGCTGCTTCAGCTCAGAGAGTTCGACGAATACACAACGACGCACTCGCTGAACGTCTCGGTGCTGGTGATGGCGCTGGCGGAATCCGTGGGTCTGGCGCCCCAGGACGTTCGCACCTTCGGCG
>JBGQIT010000299.1:0-4168 GCA_041498575.1 Gemmatimonadaceae bacterium | reverse complement strand
TGCCTCGCGCAGCCTGATGTTCAGCAGCTCCGCAAGCGCGCTCAGGTAGTACCGGTTTTGCCTGCTGTATTCGAATGGGCCAGTGAAGATGAGAGCGGTGCGCGCCTTTGGCTCGGCGCCCCTCTTGACCACCCGTTGCACGACGCCTGTTGGAGGACGAATACCGGTGTCGCGCCACGTTTCCTTGCGCCCAGTCGACGGGAGCGCGCCGAGCCATTTCGCAATCAGCGGCTTGATCGAATCGGTCTTGAAGTTCCCGACGAAGACAAAAGTGAAGCCGCTCGCGTCCGCGAATCTTTCCTTGTAGAAGTCGAACGATTTCAAGGGATCGATTCTGTCGAGGATCGCGGCCGAGACGGGCTGTTCGCGCACCGAGTGCTGAGCCATGGTTACTTGCAGCGTGTCGCTGAAGGCAGCCTCAGGGCTGGCACTGCGGTTGGCGAGCACTCCCTTGAAGCGCCCGATGAAGGTGTTGACCAGCGACGTGTCGAGTCTCGGCTGGGTGAAGTAGAGATAGACGAGCTGGAGCATAGTGTCGACATCGCGCTGTGATGCGCTGCCGGAGACTCCCTCGCTCAGGTCATCGATCGACGGATACACGCTGACCTGCTTTCCGGCAAGGAATTTCTGAAGATCGATGACGGTGAACTTGCCCACGCCGCTGGTGGCCGGAATCAGGTCACCGGCACTTGCGGCGAGGTATGAGGCATCAGGCAACAGCGACGCGCCGCCCGGACTGTAAGACGTGAACGTGATCTGATCGGCGTTGAAATCGGTGGGCTTGAGCAACACGCGAACGCCGTTGGAAAGCTTCCACTCGGTCACTCCGATTGACTTGAACTCCCGCTCCGACACCACCTTGCCTCCGGCGGGCTCCTTGTCGACGAGCAGCTGAGACGGCGCGCTCTCCGTGTACGCTGCGACGTCGGCGCCCTTGACGGCGTCGAACGCGAGAAGAAGCTCTCCGCGAGCCGGAGTGACGATTCCCGGTTTATCGGGTGATGTAGTCGCCAGAACCCGGTTCCTGTCGGTCATCCACTCCCCCGCCAGCTTGTTCACTTCAGCGAGAGTGATTCCCGGAAGCAGCCGGGTGACCGCGTCGAGGTCGTACTGAATGCTTGTGGACGGCTCGGATTGTAGAAACGCGGACACATACGCATCGGCGTAGACATTCGAGTTCGTCTTGTCGCGCTCAGCGTAAGCCTGCTCGGTTCCACGCTGCAGATCCTTCCTGGCGCGATCCAGCTCGGACTGGAGGAATCCGAATTTCTTTACGCGCTCGCCTTCGGTGAGGAGCGCGTTGAGCCCGCGCTGAATTCCGTTATCGGCGACGATCGCGGTGAGCGAGAATGACTCCGCGGTTCGAACGAGATCGCCCTGCGAGGCATACGCATTTATGAAAGGTGGATTCGGCTTCTGCGTTATTTCCCCGAAGCGGTCGTTGAACATCGAGCCGAAAAGCTCCTCCACCAGATGCTGCCTATACGTCGCCGCGGTCGTGTTGAAGTGCTTCGGCTGTTTGTAGAGCAGCCTGATGACCGACCGCGTCGCTTCTTTGTCGCTGTTGATCGAGACGAGCGTGCTGTCGTGGGCCGGAACGGGAAAGAGCGGTCGTGCTTTGGGCGTCGTCGCCCGCGGAATTGCGCCAAGGTAGCGATTGATCAGGGTCTCGATCTGGCGCTTGTCGAAGTCACCGACGGCGACAACCGCCATGAGATCCGGCCGATACCAGGTGTCGTAGAAGCGGCGGAGCGTGGCCGGCGTGTAGGTCTCCAACACCGACTTGAGTCCGATCGGGATGCGCTCGCCATACTTTGATCCCGAGAAAAGAACCGGGAACCACTTGTTCTGCATCCGGTTCTCGGCGCCCTGCCCCAACCGCCACTCCTCGATCACGACGGGTCGCTCCTTCGCGATTTGTCCCGGCTCGAACGCGACGTTGTGCGCCCACTCCGACAATATCTGAAATCCTTTGTCGACGATCGCGGCCGTATCCGTAGGAACGGTGATCATGTACACGGTCTCATCGAAGCTCGTGAAGGCGTTGATGTCCGGGCCGTATCGCATTCCGACGGACTCGAGGTAGCTCGAGATCTGGTTTCCGGCGAACTGTTTCGTGCCTCTGAACGCCATGTGTTCGACCATGTGCGCAAGGCCGCGCTGGTCTTCGTCCTCCAGCACCGAGCCGGCGTTGACGACCAGTCGCAGCTCGGCGCGCTTTTCCGGCTTGTGATTCTCGCGGATGTAGTAGCGCATTCCATTGGAGAGCGTCCCGACTGTAACCGCGGAGTCGAACGGCAATGGCGCGGTGGCTGTGCCTGCTTTCTGCTGCGCCGAGGCGACGGAAGGTGAGCCAGCGAAGAAACTCGCGAGCGAAGCCGTGGCGAAAAGAACCGCGAAGGGGACTCTGATTCCTGATCTCATTTGCTTCGTCGTCAATGGTTGGCGTCCTGATGCCTCAGGCCGCTTCAATGTCATCAGCTTTCGAAATCGCGTCGAGAAAGCGCGCACCGTACCGCTCGAGCTTCATTGGGCCGACTCCGCGAACATCCTGAAGTGCCGTCAGCGATCGGGGACGTCTCAGCGCGAGCTCGGCCAAGGTACGATCCGAGAATACAATATATGCGGGCACATGTTCCTCGCGGGCGATAGTGCTCCGCACCGTCCGCAGCACGCCGAGGAGCCGCTCTTCAGCAGCGCCGAGCGACACATCATCGGCAACATCGGCGACCTGGGAGGTTGGCCGCCTGGCTTTCTTGGCGCTCCGGACCCGACGTGGCGCTTCGTCTTCCACCGTCGCGACCGCGGTAATGCCGAGGCAGTTGTCGCAGCCAGCACATCGCGCTTTGGCTGCCGGATCACCGAAATAGCGCAGCACGAACCCGCGCCGGCATTCCCTGGTGTACGCGTATTTCTGCACCGCTTGAAGCTTTGACAGCTCTGCACTCCGGCGGCGATCCAGAACGCCCCAGTCGATATTGAATTTCGAGAGGGGCGCGTTTCGGTCGCCCAGATAGAGGCCGCTTCCCAGGCGCTCCCACACCAGGAACTGCCGGTCCTGCAACGCGTCTAGCAACGGCGTCGAAGCGGCAGACCCGCCCAATCCCGGCGGCAATCCGTCTAGGTCGACGACGGCGCCGGTTCTCAAAGCGGCTCCGACGCCACGCCATAGGGCGCGCAGTAATCCGAGCTCGCTGTTGGTCTCGCCGGTGAGCTCCCGCTTGATGCGCTCCGGCGTGGCGAGCAGCCGCACGTGTACGCGTGCCTGGTCACCGTTGCTGAGCGTCAACGCGCCCGGGCGGGTCAGAATTCTGACCGCGCCCTCGATCTCCCGAGTATTGGGCTTCGGCTTGATCGCGCGAGCCAGGTCTTCGGGCTCGGCGCTAACGAAGCCCTGGTCATCGGAGAGTTTCCTGAGCGCTTCGTAAGTCTTCTCGATGACCGCACGTTCCGGATATGAGCCCTTGATGAAGAACTCGTGCGTGAAGCGATCGGGAAAGGCGTGCAGAAGGAATACGTCGGAATGGAGCCCATCGCGCCCGGCACGTCCCGCTTCCTGATAGTAAGCCTCGAGCGTGCCGGGCATCGCGTAGTGAATCACCAGCCGCACATTGGGCTTGTCGATCCCCATTCCAAAAGCGTTAGTCGCGACAATCGCACGAATCTTCTCGCTCATGAAAGCTTCCTGCACCTCGTGCCTTCTGCTGTCATCCAGTCCGGCGTGATATCCCGCCGCGCGGATCTTCGCGCGCTCGAGAACGGTCGTCAGGTGATCAACTGCTTTGCGGGTCGACGCGTAAATCACGGCGAGTCCATCATGCTTTCGCAGGATCTCGACGAGGCGCTTTTCTTTTTCGGCGTCGTTCTTGGTCGGCACGACGTAGTACGTGAGATTCGGCCGATCGAAACCAGTGATGATCGTCTCGGGGTTCCGAAGCGCCAGCTCGCGCCCGATGTCGCGTCGAACTTCGGGCGTTGCGGTTGCCGTCAGGGCGATCGTCGTCGGCGACCCGAGTGCCTCGTGTACCTTCTTCACCCGGAGGTAGCTGGGCCGGAAATCGTGCCCCCACTGACTAATGCAGTGGGCCTCGTCGATGGCCAGGAGCGAAACCCCGGCCTTGCGCAGCCTTTCGGCCGTGCGGCCGAAGTCGAAGCGCTCTGGCGCACC
>JBGQIT010000298.1:0-4168 GCA_041498575.1 Gemmatimonadaceae bacterium | reverse complement strand
GAATATCTCGAGCTGCGGCTTGGTATCGACGCGAGCGCCGGGCGAGAGCAGAAGATTGTTGTTGCTCTGCTTTCCGTCCGTCTTCTGTGCCTCGGGGTGAACGTAGACCTTACCGTTGAATACCCCATGTGAACGGCCGTCGAGGACTCCCTTGTATACCTCGTGGCTTGGGCAGTTGGGAGCGATGTGCTCGATGCTCGTCTGGTTGTCGATGTGCTGGGTGCCGTCGGTGAGATACAGGCCGTTTAGCGTGCAAGTCGCCGCATCTCCATCGAGGGATGTGTAGATATTTGTCCGCGCGAGCGAGCCGCCTACAGCAAACGAGAAAGAGTGGAGCTGGCTGTCCCGCGCCTGGCTGATCTGTACCGTGCCGACGTGGAACGCACTCTCGCTCTCGCGCTGCATCTTGTAATGATCGACGTGCGCGCCCTCGCCCACAGAGATCTCGGTCACCGTGTTGGTGAAATAACCGCTGTCCCGCAGTGAGACGTAGCTCTCGATCACGGTCGCGCGCGAGTGACGTCCCGCGACGATGAGATTTCGCGGATGGGACGCGCTCTCCCCGTCAGAGACGAATACCAGATGGATCGGCTGCTCGACGATCGCGTCGACCGCGAGCTCGATGAACGCACCATCGTCGATGAACGCGGTGTTGAGCGCAGTGAAGGTGTGCTGCTCGAACTTCGCGATCCTGCCGAGGTGCCGCTCAATGCCCGACGGTCCGGCTTTGATGGCATCAGCAAGACTGCTCACCCGGACGCCGTTACCGAGTCCTGCCTTCGACGAAAGATCCTCGGAGAACGCCCCGTTCACGAAGACGATGGTGTGCCACCCGTTCTCACCGAAGTTGAACTTGTCGAGATCGGCTCGCGTGACCCCCAACGAGCTCGCCCCGTCGTCCCTCCGACGCGACGATTCGCGGCGATCCGCAACCCCGCTCGCAGCGGTGGGCGATCCGCGTGTCGCCAGACGGAAAGTGCGCTCAGCGATCGGTGCAACGCTCGTGAAATGCCAGTCTTCGTTCTTGGTCGTGGGAAATCCGAGCGCATTGAAGCGCGCCATCCCATGCTTGCGCAGGGTCTGAAGCCAATCCGGTCCAGCCGGCTGGCTCTCGAAATCCTCTCGATACACCTCGATCGAGCTTGGTGCGCGTGTGCTCACAGACCCCGTGCCGTCCCTCGCGACCACCGGGGTTTCACGAGCGCTCTTCCTCGTTGCGATCTCGCTCAAGCAATTGCCCCCGCACCCGCGCCTGCTCCGGCGTCCTGCAGCCAGTCGTAGCCCTTCTCTTCGAGCTCGAGCGCCAGCTCTTTCCCGCCGGACTTCACAATCCGCCCGTTGGCGAGCACGTGCACGTAATCGGGGACGATGTAATTGAGGAGCCGCTGGTAGTGCGTGACGACGATTGTCGCGTTATCGGGCGAGCGAAGCTTGTTGACGCCCTCGGCGACGATGCGGAGAGCGTCGATGTCGAGCCCCGAGTCGGTTTCGTCGAGAATCGCAAGCCGTGGCGATAGCACCGCCATCTGGAAGATCTCATTGCGTTTCTTCTCTCCGCCGGAGAATCCCTGATTCACGGAGCGGGAGAGCAAGGACTCGTCCATGTCGACGAGCTTGAGCTTCTCCTGCACCAGATCCAGGAATTCGAGCGGATCCACTTCTTCCTGTCCATTCGCCTTGCGGATCTCGTTGTAGGCGGAGCGAAGGAAGTAGGCGTTGGAGACGCCGGGAATTTCCACCGGATACTGGAACGCGAGGAAGATTCCGTTCTGCGCGCGGACCTCCGGATCCATCTCGAGAAGATTCTGTCCGTTGTAGCGGACCGTTCCACTGGTGACTTGATAGGAGGGATTCCCGGCCACCACTTGTGCAAGCGTCGACTTGCCCGAGCCGTTCGGCCCCATGACGGCGTGCACCTCTCCCGCATTCACGCGCAGCGTGACACCTCTGAGTATTTCCCGATCGCCTATTCCGGCGTGCAGATCATTTATTTCGAGCACGAAACCATTGATTGAATGTTGTTTGAATCGCGTAAACTGCCTGACTGAAAAGCGTCCAGTTTGCCGTGAAAGGGTAGCCCGGCGTCCTGGGTCCGGAGCGGAGCCAGGCCCAGCCAGCGCGGATTTTGTCGCTGAGATTCCGTCGTGCCATGATTGCTCAGTCTGCGCGCCTGAGTCTCAACCGACGCTGCCTTCCAGCGTGATGCCGAGGAGCTGCTGCGCTTCGACCGCGAACTCCATCGGCAGCTCCTTGAACACTTCCCGGCAGAAGCCGCTCACGATCATCGACACCGCGTGCTCGGCGCTCACGCCTCGCTGCTTGCAGTAGAAGATCTGGTCCTCGCCGATCTTCGACGTCGATGCCTCGTGCTCGAGAGTCGCGGTGTTGTTCTGCACCTCGATATACGGGAACGTATGCGCTCCGCACTTGTTGCCGATGAGCATCGAATCGCACTGCGTGTAGTTGCGCGCGTTTTCCGCCTTGGGAAGCACGCGAACCAGCCCGCGGTAGCTGTTGTTGCCTTCGCCGGCCGAGATTCCCTTCGAGACGATCGTCGACTTCGTGTTCTTGCCGATGTGGATCATCTTGGTGCCGGTGTCGGCCTGCTGCTTTCTGTTGACGACGGCGACGGAGTAGAACTCTCCGACTGAATTATCTCCCTGGAGAATCACGCTCGGATACTTCCAGGTGATGGCGGAGCCGGTCTCGACCTGAGTCCACGAAATCTTCGAGTTGACGCCGGCCGCCTTGCCACGCTTGGTGACGAAATTATAGATGCCGCCCTTACCCTGGGCGTCGCCGGCGTACCAGTTCTGCACTGTCGAGTACTTCACCGTCGCGTTGTCGAGCGCGATCAGCTCGACGACCGCGGCGTGAAGCTGATTCTCGTCGCGCTTGGGCGCGGTGCATCCTTCGAGGTAGCTTACCGATGCACCTTCATCGGCAATTATCAGTGTGCGCTCGAACTGTCCGGTGTTTTTGCTGTTGATGCGGAAGTAGGTCGAGAGCTCCATCGGACACTTCACGCCCTTGGGGACGTAGGCGAACGATCCGTCGCTGAAGACGGCGGCGTTCAGCGCCGCGAAGAAGTTGTCGCTGTGCGGGACGACGGTGCCGAGGTACTTCTCGACCAGCTCCGGGTGATTCTGAACCGCTTCGCCGAAGGAGCAGAAGATGATTCCGTGCTTGGAGAGCTCGGTTCTCATCGTCGTGCCGACGGAGACGCTATCGAAAATCGCATCGACGGCAACGCCCGCGAGCATCTTCTGCTCATTCAGCGAAATGCCGAGCTTCTCGTACGTGCGAAGGAGCTCGGGATCGACTTCGGCGAGGCTCTGAAGCGGTTTCACACTCTTGGGCGCAGAATAGTAGACGAGCGAGTTGTAGTCGATCGGCGGGTACTGGACGTTGCCCCAGTGCGGCTCCTTCATCGTGAGCCAGCGCCGGTACGCCTTGAGTCGCCATTCCAGCATGAAGTCCGGCTCGTTCTTTTTCGCCGAGATCGTGCGGATTATGTCCTCGTTGAGGCCGGCCGGCACGGTGTCCGTCTCGACATCCGTGACGAACCCATAAGCGTATTCGCGGTTGACCAGTGCCTCGATTCCCGAGCTCATTCCAACTCCTTGGCGTTTCTATACTTCCCGGCGTAGATTCAATCTAAAGCAATTCTGTCGGGATAGTCAAGCGAACGGTTGTCTTTCTATCCCATTGTCTCGTCAGCACTTACGCAGCCGGAAAATGTGCGGAGCCCGCCCGATTTCATACATTAGAGGACACGAATGACCGTGGCGAAACACCTCGGATGACCGGCGCATCGAGCCCCGTTTTCGATTCGCCGGCCGGCAGTCCGGAGTTCGAGCCGGTGGCCTCGGTGAGTGAACTCACGGAGGGGACGGTTCTGCAACGGGTGCGCCCAAGCGGTGATGCGGTCTGTCTCGTCCGCCACAAAGGCGAGATCTCCGCGCTGAGCGATATCTGCACCCACCAGCATTTTTCGATGTCGCTGGGCGACCTGCTCGAAGATGGCACGCTCCAGTGCGCATGGCACGGAGCACGGTACGATTGCAGGTCGGGCGAAGTGAAGCAGGTGCCGGCCACGGCTCCGCTGCCGGTGTTTCAGGTGCGGCTCGAGGGAGACACGATTCTCGTTGGACCACGTTGCCAGCGG
>JBGQIT010000297.1:0-4208 GCA_041498575.1 Gemmatimonadaceae bacterium | reverse complement strand
TTTGGCGAAGCAGCCTCATTTTTTCGGAGCCGTACCATATAGAGGTGCTCGAGGGCAATATCGCGATGATAATGCCGCCCTTCCCGGTCGCTGTCTGCCCGGTACCGCCTGTATCGCTGGCTGAAATGGGACACCTTTCCGCCCGCTGAGGCCTTGGTCAACAGGGATAGAAGTGTTTCGGGTGCCAGGTGACCCTCGGAATTGAAGCTGACGAGCGCATGAGTCGCCGTTGTGGCTGAAAGGAGCGCCGAGAAGAGCTTCTGAACCCGCCGCCCGTGCGACCATTGGCTGCGCCCCTCCTCACCCGCGAGAAGTCCGACTTTCCCGCGAATCGCCGGCGCCGACTCCGTCCAGCCGCGTGCCAGAATCTCCGGAATGTGGTAGTAGGCAACGTATTGCCGCGAATTGTACGGAGGGTCTATGTAGAGGAGATCCACGTCGCCGATCGAGTTTGCCGCGTCGATGGCATCCATTAGGTGCGCCCGGGCGGGCTGGGATCCTTTGAGCGGGACCTCCGGAACTATCCCGAATGCCCGTCGCGCGTTCGGCTGCCACTGTTTCATGTACGACGCGTACACGCCGGCGGTGTTGGCAACCCTGTCAGCACCCTCGATAATCGCCGCCAGCAACAAATAGTAGCTGTCTTCCCCAACCCTTCCCGCCTTTCGCCAGCTTTCCAGCTCCTCGCGCGCGGCGTCGATTCGCCCGGCGTTATCGGGCGTGAAGTACATCCTTCCCTTGCTCTCCGCGCCGCCCGTCGGAGAGAAGTGCCGGCTGATGAAGCCTAGCTGCGGCGCCAGGGCCGCCAGTTCCGCGGCCATATCGTCGAGCGAAGGATCCCTGCGATCGGCGACGACGTAAGCGCGCTGGAACACGTACGACGACATGAGGAGATCGCTGGAGTGGACGCGCCAGCCTTTTGCCTTGAGGGCGCGGCTCACGCTTGCGGTTCCCGCGAACGCGTCGTGAACCGATCCGACGCCAATCCCACTCCGCTTCAGGGTGCGGAGGATGAAAGGAAGAAGCCTCGTTTTGTTTCCGATGTACCGCATGATGCAAAGAGGGCGAGGTTGTTGGCCTCGCCCTCTGAAACCGTGTCAGCTCGATACTACGGGCAAGTCGTGGTCAACACTGTCTGCGGATTCGAAGGAATGGCGAAACCGTACGCCATGTTGAGCGCATCGGCCGCGGCATTCGCCATTTCCTGATAACCTTGCGCGTTCGGATGGATTCCGTCGAGACTTACGTACTGCCCATAAGGCCTGACGCAGCCCAGAAGGCTCACGATGCTGAAGGCGCCGCGGCGGGCGACCCACTGCGTCCACACCGAGCTCATGTCGAAGTAGGCCCAACCATTGGTCTGGGCCACCGAGCTGATGTGGCTGTTCATTCCATCGATCACACCATTTATCAGCTGGACATCCGCGGGCGTGAGAATGTTGTCTTGCGCTCCCGGCGTGTCCGCGCAGCTCAATGTTTGCGCCGTTCCCGTCGCCTGCGCGGCACCGACCGCGTTCAGAACTTTGATCGGAACGAAGATCGAGTTCGCGCTGCCCTGACAATCTGCCGCGATGATGACGCCGAAGCTCTGGAAGGCAACGCGATCTGCGTAGAGCTCGTCTCCCGTTCGCAATGAGACGAACCCGGTCGTCTTCGGAACTCCAACGAGCATCACTTTCGCGCTGGTCTTCTTGACGCTGTCGATGAGCGCATCGTAGACTGGTTGCCACACAGCATTCGGAACGAATGTGCCCTGCGCCGCCGCGCCGCGATATCCCGCCTTCGGAAAGAGCAACCCTGACGCTGCGCCTAAGGCTTCGTTCGCTCCGAGCTCCACCGAAACCAATGTCGGGTTCTGCTGCATCATCGCGGTGACCTGAGAGGTCCTCGGCGGTAGGACGAGTCGATACTGACGGCGGCGTTTCACACCCTCGACTGATGCCGTCTCGGGGGTGACGTAAAGCGCATCGTACGCAGTTGCCCCGTCAATAGCCACGTCATTCGTTGGAAGCGTGACAGTGCCGAACGACGTGCACGCCGTGTCAGCCGTGCTCGTAGTCTGGCTCGCGGCGGCGCTGATTCCGCTCAGACGCCTACTGAGTTGAAGCGGAGCGATCAGCGGGGAGAAGCAACCCGGAGGCGAAACGAGCGGTTGCGTATACTGCGCGAATGCCTGGTGCGTGAGAAGCTTGGTCCAATCCTGTTGCTGGCTGAAGTACACGACACCGTCGGATTGGACACCCATGCTGAGGCTCGTCCCGATCGCTACGTAGCGCGCGAAGGCGTCCTGACCGGCCGGACCCGTAGTTCTGTCATCGCTACAGGCAGCGAGAACGACGAGAGCGACAGCGCCAGCAGAGATCGACCAGTTACGCTTCATAACTTCTCCTCGGGGGTTAACGAACGAGCGGAGGCGGGGCCATAAACAAGCGGCTGATAATATCTGTAATCACCGAAAGGTGCGCCACCCCAGAGTTCGAATCGATTCGCCGTGTTCATCGAGTTTCGGGGGAGGAAATCTCACGCTGCCGGGCACGCTCGGACGAACACCGGTTCGAGGATCCGCGTCCGCGCTCTGGAGAACTTCGGCAATAGTCCGCACGAGCCCGCACGGTACGGTAGCTGCCTGGAGCCGATCGATCCAATGCTGCGCGTCCATTTCGCTCACGCGCCGACCCAGCGCCGACACGATGCGGTCCCGATTTTTCACGCGTCCCGCGTTCGTCCGCAGCGTATCGTCGTCGGCCAGATCGTGAAGGCCGAGTGCATTCGCGCACGCGCGCCATTGCCCGTCGCTTCCGACTGCAATCACGAACGGCCTGTCCGCCGCCTCGAACAGCTGATACGGAACGAGGTTCGGATGCGAGTTTCCCCACCGCTTTGCATCCTTCCCGGAAACGAGAACGTTTTGCGCCACGTTCACGAGTGACGCTCTCGCACTATCGGCCAGCGAGATGTTGATCCGGCGCCTTTCAGCCGGGACCGGACCGGTGGCGCGTTCCAGCGCGACGCCGAGTATCGCAATCGCCGCATCCTTGCCCGCGATGACATCGGCGAGAGCGACCCCGACCTTCATCGGCGATCCATCCTTCTCACCAGTGATCGCCATCCACCCACACTCGGCCTGCACCACGAAGTCGTAGCCCGGTCGCTTACTCTCCGGTCCGAATCCGGAGATGCTGCACCAGATGAGATCGGGATTCTTCTCGAGCAGCTCCTCGGGAAAGAGCTCGAGCCGCTCGAGTACGCCGGAAAGAAAGTTGTCGAGGACCACGTCGGCGCCGCTTATGAGATCCAGCACGACAGCGCGGTCGCCGCCATCGGAGAGGTCGGCGGCGATGCTTTTCTTGTTCCTGTTGATGGCCAGGAAGTAGGCGCTTTGACCATCCGCGTCGAATGGCGGTCCCCAGCCCCGAGTCTCGTCCCCTTCGCCCGGTCGTTCGACTTTGATGACGTCAGCGCCCATATCTCCGAGAATCATCGAACAAACTGGGCCTGCCAGCACCCTGCTCAAATCGAGTACGTTTAGCTTCATTCCGGCCTTTATGTTCGCTTACTGTCCCTTATCTGTTACATTACTGACCTAAGATCGACGCAAAAACCGCAATTGTGGCCCAGGTAGAACGTGGATCATACCACCTTGTTTTAGTGACGAAAAATCATATACTTAGCGCCGTCCAACCCTGTTGGGCTTAAAGCCCTACTTCTGTGATTTCATACCCCCGTCAGCCCCGCCTCTTTACGCTGACCGGAGCCCATAAATGCCCGATAGAGAAAAACCAACCGCAGTTGCTACGCTAACAGCACCTGCACCAGCCGCCGGCACACCCGGACCGTCAGCGATACCAGGCACACCTGCCGCACCCGGCACGCCCGGCGCACCACTGGTCCCACCCAAGCGGAGCCCGGGTCATCGGGGAGCTGATGTAAAAGATACCGTCGCCGAGATGGCGGCAAAGGCACACGAAATCAGCCTGGAGGCCGGCAGCAAGATGGCCGCTGCCATGAAGGATGTCGTTGGCGCCGCCGCTGGCCTGACCGGACTCGTGCTCGAGAGCGCGCGTGATCTTCTCCAGTACATGGTTCGTCGTGGCCAGATGACGCAGGAGGAAGCCGACAAGCTGATGCGCGAAGTGGAGGCTTCTCACGCGAAGAGAAAGCCGTTCACGCCGCCCCCCCACGCCGCGACGAAGACGGCGGCTCCAAGA
>JBGQIT010000296.1:0-4209 GCA_041498575.1 Gemmatimonadaceae bacterium | reverse complement strand
TCGGGGCAATCGTCGCTCCACCGGATCCGGTGGCGGTCCTTTCGATCATGCGCTCGCTTCGCATTCCGCGAGACCTCGTCAGCATTCTCGAGGGCGAGGGCCTTCTCAACGACGCGACCGCGCTCGTTACTTATCGGCTTGCCATCGTCGCAGCCGTCACCGGAGTGTTCTCGCCGTCGCAGGCGGCCGTACAGTTTCTCGCTGGCGGCGCCGGCGGAATTGCAATCGGCCTTCTGCTCGGGGTGGTTGTCACGCGCGTGCATCGCGTCACGCGATCGGTGCCAGTAGTCTCGGATACGGTGTCTTTGCTCACCCCGTTCGCATCCTACCTGTTGGCTGACCTCTTAGGCACGTCGGGAATCCTTTCGGTGGTCGCCACCGGCCTGTATGCGGCGCGGACGGTTCCCAGAGTCCTTGGCCCCGAGCTTCGGCAGCAGATAGCCGGGATGTGGACCGTCGTGACCTTCCTGCTCGAGAGCCTCGTGTTCATTCTCGTGGGTTTCGAGCTCCACTACATCACCCGCGCGCTCGACCGCTTCGCGCTCTCCATGCTCCTCCGAGAGGCGGGCATCGTGAGTCTG
The DNA here is from genome assembly GCA_041498575.1 of Gemmatimonadaceae bacterium. Classification (GTDB taxonomy): domain Bacteria; phylum Gemmatimonadota; class Gemmatimonadetes; order Gemmatimonadales; family Gemmatimonadaceae; genus UBA4720. The sequence continues at coordinate 3,628 of JBGQIT010000296.1, read as the reverse complement.
TGCGTGGTGCTCGTGCGAATCGCGTGGGTGATGCCGAGTGCCTACCTCTTCAGGTGGTTCTTCCGCTGGATCCGCCACGGTCACGAGCCGATGCCGTCCTGGCGCTCGATACTGTTCATCGCCTGGACGGGACTGCGGGGTGCCGACTCGCTCGTGCTAGCGCTGTCGCTGCCACTCCAGACGGCATCCGGAGCGCGATTTCCGGCCCGGGACCAGATCATCTTCATCACCTTTTGCGTCATCTTCATCACGCTCGTCGTGCAGGGGCCGACGATCGCGCCGTTCGCCAGGCTACTCGGCATTCGAGCCAACGATGAGGAAGTGGCGGAGGAGGCACACGCGCGACTCGCCGCCGCCGAGGCCGGGCTGCGAACCCTCGATGAACCGGCGATCGTAAGCTCACAGTATCCCGAGGTCGTGCGTTATCTCCGGCAGCGGCATCGACAGCGTGCGCGACGGTGGGCGGCTCGCGAACAGGAGCCCCACGATGCCGAGTCCGAGGATGTCGCACACGACCACGACCACTTTACCATCGCTCCCTCGCATGAGGCAGCGGCTATCGACGACCGCCGTGGCGAAGAGTATCGTCGCGTTCGTTCGGCGATGCTCCACGCGGAGACGGAAGCGATCCTCGACCTTCGCGACCGCGGCGTGATTGATGACGATGTCATGCGCCGCATTCAGCGCGATTTCGATCTCGAGACATTGCTCCTCGAGACGAGCGAGCCGGTGATCGAAACGGTGAGCGAAGTCCCGTCCGCAATCGACGCCGCATCACGTTGACCTGATGTGACGCTCCCAGGCGTGCGTCGCACGCCGGAGCACGCTATCACACTTGCGGATCAGAAACGGGGAGGTTTGGGCTGAACCGGCCTCGGACCGAAGGCTCTCACCGAGTCGCGTTGTGGTCGCGACGTCCGCGAGAGCTGACGTTGGCGAGCGAGCTCCCTGGCTCCCAAGTCCTGGTAGTTCGGGCTCGTGAGCGACGCCATAAGCGCGACGAAGTCGTCGATGTCCGTTTCGTGGAGCGCCAACGGCTGGATTTCTGTTGACAGGTAAGGATCGCGTGTTCCAGCGCCTTTGTTGTAATGGTCCATGACGTCCCATAGCGTTGCAGCAGAACCGTCGTGAAAGTAAGGCGCCGTCACCATCACGTTGCGCAGGTCCGGCGTCTTGAAGGACGCAATGTCGGAATCAGCCCTCGTGATCAGGAATCGCCCCAGGGCGGACATCGGCGAGAGTATGGCAGCCTGGTCGATGGCGATCGTGTCGCCCTTGGCAATGTCCTGCTCGGCCTGGCGCGCCAGCGACACGACGTTGTGGCGCACGATGAGGACACCGATGTTGTGAAATTGGTCGTCGGTGAATCTCGTGGGCCGGGTCGTCGTGTCGGCGAATAAGTGGCACAGGTTGCAGCGCCCCCGCGTCTTGAACAACACCCAGCCGCGCTTGGCCGACGCGCTGATCGCGCTCGAGTCCCCCGCCATGTAACGATCGAAGGGGGAATCGAAGCTGAACTGCGACCGTTCATAGGAGGCGATGGCGCGCACCAGATCGGTCGGGTTTGGCGAACGGGCGAACACGCGGATGAAAGTGGCTCGGTACTCCGGAATCGCCGCAATGCGCGCGACGGCGGAGTCGAGATTCGGCTGTCCCATCTCGACGGGATTCACGATTGGCAGTCCAGCCTGCTGCTCGAGCGTAGCCGCGCGTCCGTCCCAGAACTGCGTCTGGTTGTAGAGCGCGTTCAACACCGTCGGTGAGTTGCGTTGGCCGACACGGTTGAGGATGCCGACCGCGACCGGTCTCCCGTCGGTGAACGCGAGTCGTGGATCATGGCAGCTTGCGCACGCGACGGTTCCGTTCGCCGACAGACGGCCATCGAAGAACAGCTTCTCGCCGAGGACGACTTTCTCGGGTGTCTGCGGATTGTCTTTCGGTATCACCGAGCGGGTGAGAGCGATCGGCACACCGACCTGGTGGAGCGATTTCGGGCGAGCCAGCGAGTCGTCGGGCGGAATAGGCCCGAGTGGCTGCGAGCTCACCGAATATGCCTCCGCTGTCGCCGTCGTATCCGATTTCGCTTGCGATTCACCGACGCGCTCGCGGCAAGCGACGAAGAGTGCGGCCCCGGCGGCGAAAATCAGTTTGATACTTGCGTGCCTCATCAGCCGCATCTCGTCGACCTCTGTCTAACTCCGCCCTGTCAACGCAGTCCGAATAGGAGAATACGTCTCCGCGCCGCGTCGCACACGCGCGATTACCGCGGCGGGCTTGTCATTTCTCCTTAGTGTCCGCTCGAATCACCGTGGCGACCTGCTTCGAACAGGAACCAGGTGCGCCGCTCGGTCTCGTCGATCCAGATCTCGATCAGGCTTGTGGTAGCGACGTCACCATGCTCTTCGCACACGTTATGCGCCTGCCGTAGGCTCGATGTGAGAGTCTTGTTGTCCTCGCGAAGCTCGGCGAGCATGTCCGACGGCTCGACGTACTCCGCATCGTTGTCCTGTAGACGCTGGTTACGCGCGATATGGCCGATCGACCTGATGGTGAGACCGCCCAGCTTGCGCACCCGCTCCGCGATCGGATCAGTCATCGCGAAGATCTGATCGGCCTGTTCGTCCAGCAGCAAATGGTAATCGCGAAAGTGCGGTCCGCTCATGTGCCAATGGAAGTTCTTGGTCTTGATGTAGAGCGCGAATGTATCGGCCAGGATGCCGTTCATCGCCGCAGAAATGTTTTTTGTCGCGACTGCTTTCAAGTCGGTCGGGGTCGATAGCGGAGCCTCGCGCCTGCGCGAGAGGTCCTGTGTTTTCTTCGGTGTTAATGTCGTCGTCATGACTCCTCCCACGCGGTTGATGAATTGGCCCCACGATCCTGAGGCGGGACTCCCGTTGGGAGCCCTCGTCACATGCTAACCTCAGGGTTTCAGGAATGCGAGGAGGTCGGCATTTACCTGATCTGCAAACGTAGTGCACCTACCTCGTCGATAGGCTGATCTCGTGACTATTCCGGATTGACTAGCAGAAGAATCGGGTGAGAGTACCTTCAGACGTAACAGCGCCGGGGGTGCATGATGAACATCGGTTTCATTGGCTTGGGCACGATGGGTTCACGCATCTGCGAGAACCTCATCAAGGCCGGCAACCAGGTGCGGGTGTGGAATCGCTCGCGCGCGTCTGTCGATGCGCTCGCGCGTCTGGGCGCGACGCCGGCCTCGACCGCTCAAGAGGCGTTCAGCGGCGACGCCGTCTTCTCGATGCTCGCCGACGACGCGGCCGTGCGCGAGGTGATCGACCCGCTGCTCGATGGTGCCCCTAAGGGCATCGTACACGTGAACATGGCCACAGTCTCGGTCGCATTGGCCCGCGATCTCGCGGCGCGGCACAGAGCTCAAGGCCTCGAATACGTGGCCGCTCCGGTCTTCGGTCGACCCGAGCTGGCAGCAGCGGGGAAGCTCACCATCGTTGTCGCCGGCGAGCCGAGCGCGGTTTCCAAAATCGAACCACTGCTGGCCGTGATAGGCCAGCGAACCTGGCCGCTCGGAGTCCAACCAGAGCGCGCGAACGTCGTCAAGCTCGCCGGAAACTTCATGCTCGGCGCGGCGGTGGAAGCAATGGCCGAGGCG
>JBGQIT010000295.1:0-4228 GCA_041498575.1 Gemmatimonadaceae bacterium | reverse complement strand
GGCCAACTCGGATATGACCTGGGTGAGAAACGCAGCCTGACTCGTTATCAGGCGCGAACCTACTTGTGCATGGGCGCGCTCGTGATGCCGTGGACGAAACACCCGGCCAGCGGCCAGGACCTGGTGCGCCGGGCGTTCGACGCCTTTTATCGGGCCGGCGAACTGGCGTTTGCGGGTTACTGCTTCACCACATCGTTCGCGCTCAGCCTGGCGGTCGGAGCCCCTCTCGCGGAAGTCCAGGCGGAAGTCGAACGCGGCCTGGCTTTTTCCCGCAAGGCCCAACTCAGTCTTGTGAATGGCGTCCTCAGCACCCAGCTTGGGCTGACACGGACGCTCCGCGGACTAACCGCGACCTTCGGGCGGCTGGATCACGAGGGCTATGACGAGCGTGAGACTGAGCTCCATCTGGCCAGCAACCGCAATTTGGGGTTTGTCGAATGTTTCTATTGGGTCCGCAAGTTGCAGGCACGATTCCTTGCCGGGGACCACTCATCTGCGGTTGACGCTGCGATGAACGCGCAACGTCTCCTGTGGAACACGCCGTCAAACTTCGAAACCGTCGAATTCTACCTCTACGGTGCGCTCGCGCACGCGGCAGCCCACGATGTTGCCTCTGGCGACCAGAGGCGGCAACACTTCGAGGCTCTAGTCGGTCACCACCAGCAGCTCGAAGCGTGGGCCCAGCACAACCCTGTCACCTTTGAGAATTGCGCAGCGATCGTGGGTGCGGAAATCGCCCGGATTGAAGGCCGCGTGCTCGAAGCTCAAGACCTCTATGAGACAGCCGTGCGTTCGGCGCACGCCCAGGGCTTTGTCCACAATGAGGCGATCGCCAACGAGCGGGCCGGATGTTTTTACGCGGCGCGCGGCTTCGAGAGAATTGCGGCAACCTACCTGCGGGATGCCCGTTACTGCTATCGCCGCTGGGGTGCGGATGCAAAGGTTCGGCAACTCGAGCAGCTCTATCCGCAGATCGGGGCCGAGGAGTCGCTCGCCGATGCGACAGCGACGATACAGACACCTGTCGAGCACCTCGATCTAGCGACCGTGATCAAGGTGTCCGAAGCGGTTTCTGGTGAGATCGTGTTCGAGAGGCTGATCGACGCGCTCATGCGCGCAGCAATTGAGCAAGCGGGCGCCGAAAGAGGTCTCCTGATGCTTCCGCGAGCAGACACCTACCACATTGAGGCGGAGGCAACAACCAGTACCGATGGCGTGACCGTCGTCTTGCGCCGGGCGAGCATCGGGACCGCGGACCTGCCGAATTCGATTCTTCAGTACGTTCTCCGGACCAAGGAAAGCGTTCTCCTGCACGACGCGTCCGGGCAAAACCCATTCACAGCCGATGAGTACATTCGGGGGCACCACCCACGGTCTGTGCTCTGCCTGCCGCTCCTCAAGCAGACGAGACTGGTGGGGCTGCTGTACCTGGAAAACGGCCTCACCCCGCACGCTTTCACGCCCGCCCGAATGGCTGTCCTCAAGCTGCTTGCATCGGAGGCGGCGACCTCACTCGAGAACACCCGTCTCTATGGTGACCTCCAAGAGCGCGAAGCACGGGTTCGCAGGCTGGTTGATTCCAACATCGTTGGGGTGTTCATCTGGTCTCTCGACGGGCAGATTCTCGAGGCCAACGATGCATTTCTCGGCATGTTGCAATACGGCCGTGAAGATGTCGTGACGGGCGGCGTGCGCTGGACCGAACTGACGCCCGCCGAATGGCGCGAGCGAGATGAACGCGCCACGGCCGATCTCACGTCGACTGGGACGGTTCGGCCGTACGAAAAGGAATTCCTCCGCAAAGATGGCAGTCGCGTTCCAGTCCTGGTTGGCGGCGCACTGTTTGATTCGCGCGGGAGCGATGGGGTCGCGTTTGTGTTCGACTTGAGCGAACAAAAGCATGCTGACGCAGAGATCCGGGCGCTCAAGGATCAGCTCTATCGGGAAAACCTGGCCCTGCGAGACGAAGTCGACCGCGCTCTGATGTTTGAGGAAATCGTCGGGTCGTCCAAGGCATTGAAGGGCATGCTGTCGCGAGTCGCCAAGGTGGCTCCAACAGACTCGACGGTGCTCATCACTGGCGAGACCGGCACCGGCAAGGAGCTCATTGCCCGCGCCGTCCACAAGCGATCTCAGAGGGCGGCACGGGCCTTCGTCAGTGTGAACTGTGCCGCGCTCGCGCCTACGCTCATCTCCTCGGAGCTGTTTGGTCACGAGAAAGGAGCCTTCACCGGAGCAACACAGCGGCGGTTCGGCCGCTTTGAACAGGCTAATGGCGGCACGATCTTTCTCGATGAAGTAGGAGACCTTCCGCCCGACACGCAGGTCGCGCTCTTGAGAGTGCTACAAGAGCGCGAGTTCGAGCGAGTCGGGGGAGCACAGACCATCCGAGTCGACCTTCGCGTCATCACGGCGACCAACCGTGACCTCACAGCCGCTGTGGCCGATGGCAGCTTTCGCCAAGACCTCTTTTATCGCCTCAACGTATTTCCCATAGAGGTGCCGCCGCTCCGAGACCGGACCGACGACATTCTGATGCTCGTGGAGTACTTCGTGCGCCGGTACGCCAGCCGCGCGGGCAAGAAGTTCAGGTCGATCGAGAAGCACACTGTGGACTTGTTACGGACATACGACTGGCCCGGTAACGTGCGTGAGCTGCAGAATGTGATTGAGAGATCGGTTATTCTGAACTCCGGGGAAGTCTTCGCGGTCGATGAGTCCTGGCTGTCCACACAACCCGCGCCGCGACCGCCTCAGGTTGTTGTACACACAGCGTCTCGAGGCGAGCCCCACACGGAACGGGAGATCATCGAAGCGGCACTCGCCGCGTCCCGAGGTCGTGTTTCAGGCCACTCAGGGGCCGCTGCGAGGCTCGGAATCCCACCATCCACGCTTGACCACCGCATCAAAGCGCTGCGGATCAACAAGACGCAATTCAAGTTCCGCTGACGACCCACCAGTTTCGCCACATTCACCTCGTTCACCACATCCACCGCATTTCCCCGACGAACACGTACTGAATCTCTCACCGCGCCAATGGTTTACGCGTGGCCTCCCGCTTGCAATGCAAGTGGGCCAATGGGGGGCTACGCGACCCGATGACTTGCAGAATTGAGCGTCTTTGGTCTGAACAGGGTCTCGTCCTGCACATCAGCGGGCGGATCGCAGCGGCAGACGTGGAGATTGTCCGGAGCGCCCTCGACCAACGCCGCGTCGTCGCCATCGAAGTCGCGGAGGTAGAACTCGTCGACGGAGACGCTGTGAAGCTTCTGGCCAAAACCGAAGCCGAGGGCATCGAACTTAGGAGCTGCCCGGCCTACATCCGGGAGTGGATCACGAGGGAGCGCGAAAGCAGTTCGTAGGCACATCCGGGGCTGGATGAATCGATCGGCCTCAACAGCAGGTCACTCACAAGGAGGACGTCATGACCGCGACATCACAACGCAGCGAGCAAGCAATTGACACCACTACCGCAATTCGTCCGTTTCGTTTCGAGGCTGCAGAAGCCGACCTCGACGAAATGCGCAGGCGCATCAGGGCGACGCGATTCCCGGAGAAGGAACCCGTCGCCGATTTCTCGCAGGGCGTGCCGCTCGCGATGATGCAGAAGCTCGCCCGCTATTGGACGACGGAATACGATTGGCGCAAGGTCGAGGCGAAGCTCAACAGCTATCCGCAGTTCATCACGAATATCGACGGGCTGGACATTCATTTCCTTCACGTCCGTTCGAAAGAAAAGAATGCGTTGCCGGTTATCGTCACTCATGGATGGCCTGGCTCGATCATCGAGCAGCTGAAGATCATCGACCCGCTGACGAATCCCAAGGCGTATGGCGGCAGCGCGTCGGACGCTTTCGATGTGGTGATTCCGTCGATGCCGGGTTACGGGTTTTCAGGCAAGCCGACTACAACCGGCTGGGACCAAGCGCGTATCGCGCGTGCCTGGGTTGTGCTGATGAAGCGCCTGGGGTACACGCGATTCGTGGCGCAAGGCGGGGATTGGGGCGCGATTATCAACGACGTGATGGCCACGCAGGGACATCCGGAATTGATCGGTCTCCACACGAACCTGCCCAGCGCGATTCCACCCGAAATCAACAAGGCGGCCGCGGCCGGCAGTCCGGCGCCAACGGGCCTCTCGGCCGAAGAGAAGCGCGCGTACGAGACGGTTGTCGCTTTGTACAAGACCATTCCAACACAGTTTTTCATGGGGTCGCACCCGCAAACG
>JBGQIT010000294.1:0-4237 GCA_041498575.1 Gemmatimonadaceae bacterium | reverse complement strand
CCGCGAAACGGGCCCACCCCTTGCCCCAGCAGCGGGTGGAGCGCTACGCTCTCGTCTCCATCACGCCCATCAATTGATCCTAGAAAGATTCAACGACGCCGCTAAGCGCGGCGTCTATTCACTGCAGGAATACTTCGCTCTGGCCGGAAAGGCGGTCGGCTTCATCTTCGTGAAGCCTTTCTATACGGCGGACCTGTTTCAGCAGATGGATGTGATCGGCGTGGGATCTCTGGGGATCGTCCTCCTCACCGGCTTCTTCACGGGAATGGTGCTGGCGCTCCAGAGCTCCGTGCAGCTCCAGGCCCTGGGGCAGACTGCCCTGATCGGAAAGCTCATTGCCGGCTCGATGGTGCGTGAGCTGGGTCCCGTACTCGCGGGGCTCATGGTCGCGGGTAGAGTCGGATCGGGCATCGCCGCCCAGCTCGGATCGATGCGGGTGACCGAGCAGATCGATGCATTGAACACGCTCGGAACAGATCCGATCAAGAAACTCGTCACACCGCGAGTGCTTGCCTCGCTCATCATGCTGCCGGTCCTCACGATCATTAATGACTTCGTCGGGATCCTGGGCGGAAACATCATCGCGAAATTTTACCTCGGCCTGCCGGGGTCGTTGTACTGGAGGACGGTTTTCGAGCAAGTGCTCTCGGGTGGATTCACGCTTCGTTACATCCCCAACGATTTCATCCAGGGGCTGGCGAAGCCATTCGTATTCGGGGGCATCATCTCGACGGTGGCGTGTTATCATGGCTTGAAGACGTCCGGCGGTACTGAGGGCGTCGGACTCGCGACGACCCGGACGGTGGTGACGGCGAGCATCCTCATTCTCGTCGTCGACTACTTCCTCACCCAGATCCTACTCGCGCTATTTGCTCCATGACCGACGAAGACGATCGCCGCGGAAAGAACGACCGCCGCCACCCGAGTGAAAAGGACGAGACCGCGATGCCGCGGCGCGCGCACGATTCCGGACGAGTGCGCAAGGCGATCCGCACCGAGCTGGAGGAGGTTGCCGAGGAAGGTGCGGATACGCAGGCCGAGTCCAGCCCAAAGCCGGGGCGCAAGCCACAGAACATCGTCATTTCTCTGGAAAACATCTCGCTGTCGTTCGAGGAGCAGATTCTAAATAACATTTCGTTCAATGCGCAGGAGGGCGAGACCATCGTCGTGGTCGGCGAGTCGGGTACTGGAAAATCGACGATCCTGAAGCTCCTCCTCCGCCTCCTCATCCCCGACAACGGCCGCGTCGCGATCGACGGCGAAGACATCACCCACCTCACCTTCGACGATGCGCTCAAGGTGAGGCAGAAGATGGGAATGGTTTTTCAGGGCGCTGCGCTGTTCGACTCGATGACGGTGTATGAAAACGTCGCCTATCCTCTGCGCGAGCACACGCTACTCAGCGAGGACGAGATCGAGGCGCGGGTGCGGGAGAAGCTCCAATTCGTCGATCTCGAACCGGACAGGGTGATGGATCAGATGCCGTCAGAGCTCTCCGGCGGCATGAAGAAGCGCGTCGGCATCGCGCGCGGCCTGGCCAACAATCCGGAGATCATGCTGTACGACGAGCCGACCTCCGGCCTCGACCCGCTCACGACGGCGACCATCACTTACCTGATACTCAAGCTGCAGCGCGAGCTCGGCGTCACCAGCATCGTCGTTTCGCACGACATTCGATCGGCCTTCAGAATGGCGAGCAAGATCGCCCTTCTGGCTAACAAGCGCATCGAATTCTTCGGCACTCCGGAGGAGATGACCGGGAGCGAGGACCCTTACATTCGCGAATTCCTGGGCGGATTCTGACCCTTTGGTGATACTTTCTTTCGCGGAGAACTCTCGCTCCGGTGATACTTTCTTTCGCAGATCACTTGGACGCCGGTGGTAGTTTCTGGCGTCGAACAGACTGAATCCCGTGATACTTTCTAGCCGATGAAGCGATCGTCGTACATAACCTGGGACCAGCTCAAGGTGGGAGTGCTGATACTCGTAGCGCTCGTTATCATCGCTGCGGCCATTGTCAAACTCGGGCAGGCGGGCAACCTGTTCGGGAAGCGATATCGTCTCGTCGCGTTCGTTGCCAGCGCGAACGGGCTTCGCGTCGGCGGTCAGGTCACCGTAGCGGGACAGGTGGCCGGCAGCATCAAGGACATCAAGTTCCTCCCTCCTGACGCCGACACCGCTCGCAACCTGAAGCTGGTCATGGAAGTGGACCGTAAACTCATCGAGCAGGTCCGCCAGGATTCCCGCGCCAAGATCCAGACCTCGGGTCTCCTCGGCGACAAGCTCGTCGACATCACCGTCGGCACGCCGCGATATCGCGCGCTCCACGAGGGTGACACGCTGGTCGTCGTCCCGTCGCTTGACTACGAGGCCGTCATGCAGCAGGCGTCGAGCGCAATCACCGAGGTCGTCCGACTCACGCGCGACCTGAGCAGAGTCACCGGCAGCATCAACCGCGGCGAAGGGACACTCGGGCAGCTGGTTACCAATCGGCAACTGTACGACCAGCTGAACGCCACGCTATTACGTACGAGCTCGCTGATGGCGAGACTCGAGAACCCGAGAGGCACGGTCGGCCGTCTTCTCGACGACCCCGCGCTTTACAACAGCCTGACTCGCATGATCGCCGGCGCCGACACGGTGCTCTCGCAAATCAATTCGGGCACTGGGTCCGTCGGAAAGCTGCTTCGCGACGACACGCTGTACATTCACCTCAATAGCGTCGTTGCCCGCGCCGACTCGCTGGTGAGCACGATGGCGAGCGGGAAGGGCACAATGTCGAAGCTGTTCAACGACCAGCAGCTCTACGACCAGCTGGTGAAGACGGTCACCGAGCTCAATAACGTTCTCATCGAAGTTCGGCGCGATCCGAGACGGTACACACCGGGAATGATTCAGGTTAAGCTATTCTAGGTCCCCAACAGCTTATCTTGAGAATGTGATCAAGACGTACGAGATCGATGTTGCAGTCACCCGCGGGGGAGGAACCGAGTCGGAACATCGAGTACACGCCGCCATAGTCGGGGAGGGTGACGAGCTACTCGGCGCAGCGCGCGATTCGGACGCGTTCACCTACTGGCGATCATGCGCCAAGCCGTTCCAGGTGATTCCTTTTCTCAGCTCCGGCGGCTTCGATTCCCTGGAGTGGGGCGAAGAACAGCTCGCGGTATCGTGCGCTTCGCACGGCGGGGAGCCGGAGCACATCGCCATCGTCGAGAGAATGCTCCACGATATTGGGCTCGAGGAGGGAGATCTCGCCTGCGGCCCCCACGATCCTTCCTCGCAGCGCGGCGCGAAGATTGTGCGCGAATCGGGGGAGCGCCCGGGGCGAATTCACAACAATTGCTCGGGCAAGCACACGGCGATGCTCGCGATGGCGCATCAGAAGGGTTGGACGACGCGCGGCTACGAGGGACCCGGGCACAACGTGCAACGCGCGATTCTGCACGAGATTGCGCTCTGGACCGGCGTTCCGTGCAACAAGATCACCCAGGCGGTGGATGGCTGCGGCGTCGTCGTGTTCGGGATGACGCTCGAGCGGATGGCGCGGGCTTACTCGCGTTTTGCGGTTGCCGCCGCGCGGGGCGAAGAATATCCGCGCCGCGTGGTCAACGCGATGAGCAACCACCCGTTCCTCGTCGGGGGAACCGATCGATTCGATTCGGCACTGATCGCCGAGACCAATGGTCGCGTGGTGTCGAAGGTCGGCGCGGAAGGCGTGCATTGCGCGCTTCTTCCGGAGCGTGGGATCGGAATAGCGATCAAAGTCGAAGACGGAGCGCAGCGCGCGCAGGTGCCGGCGCTCCTTCGTTTGCTGCAGGAGATCGCTGCGCTGCCCGACCCGTTGCCGCCCAGGCTCGACGAGTTGATGCACAAGCCGGTGAAGAACACGCGCGGGGAATCGGTCGGCGAGGTTACGATGAGGGGGGATGTGGCGTGAGCGGCGAGGGGCGGGAAGGGGGACGGGGGTGGTGGGAAGCGGTGCAAGCGGGAGGAGGGACGGGGGAAGCGGGGAGGCGACTTCCGCTTCCCGCTTCCCGCATCCCCCTTCCCGCCTCCCGCGTGAACCGATGACACGCGCCGGGGCGCGATGACGACCGGAGCGGAAGCCCGGACTAGCGTTGCTCCACTCGAGGCCGGTCTCAGACACCTGGTAAGGATCGCGGGCGCGATCGCCGGCTCGCCCGAGGGTCAAATGCGATCCGTAATGTCCGACGCCATAGACGAAGTCGATCCT
>JBGQIT010000293.1:0-4277 GCA_041498575.1 Gemmatimonadaceae bacterium | reverse complement strand
GAGGGGCCGGGGCTCCGCGACGCTCACATGGAGCGAGTCCAGATATGCCTACACGCCACAGAGCGGTGATCCGCTTGGCATCGGCGTGCAGGATTCGCTCAGTGATGGCGAAGCGTACGATGCAACGATTGAGAGTGATTACCCCGATGCGCTCGTCCAGCTCGCGCATCTCATCGCTTCTCCCCGGTGCGGCGACATCGTTCTTTCAGCGGCGCGGGATTGGGACTACCGGGCCCGGTATGAGCCGATTCCGCACGTCTCGTCGCATGGAGCGTTGCATCGGGAGCACATGCTTGTACCGTTGCTGTTGAACCGTCCGCCCTTGGGGGTACCGCGACGCACCGTTGACGTGATGCCGAGCGCACTGGTGGCTCTCGGTATCACCGTGCCGAAAACTCTGGATGGAGTTTCTTTCTTCTAGTCGGCGGCGTTCTTACTGAACGGTAAGCGTGCCATTCATGCCAAGATGGATCGTGCATTTAAAGCCGTATGTCCCAGCCGTGCCGAAAACACGCGTGTGGGTTCCGGAGCTGAATTGTGGGATATCGCCACTTCCGTCACCAGCCGCTGCAGTATTTTTGCCGGTAGCATCGTCCCATGTGACATTGTGTAACGTGCCGGTGTCGTTCTGCCACGTCACAGTGGTTCCGACCGCGACAGTCCGCGACGTCGGCGAGAATGTGTTGCCAGACGTCATGCAGAAAGTGTTGGTGGGACAGTTCGGTGGTGGTGGGGGTGGAGGAGGAGTGATTGTGGAGTCACCTCCGCCACCACACGAAGCGACACCGATCGCCAGAATCAGAGCACCGAACAAACCAAGAATTTTCATCGAACCTCCTTGTCGACCGGAGATGCGCCCCGGCTGGGATACGGCGGCGCACCGTGGATGTGATGCCGAGCGCTTTGGTCGCGATCGGCGTCACGTGCTGAAAATCCTGGACCGAGTTTCGTTCTTCTAGACCGGGATTTATTGGACGGTGAGGATCCCCGTCATTCCCTGGTGGATGGTGCAATGAAACCCGTAGGTACCGGCAGTGTTGAACACACGGGTGTGTGACATTCCGGTGTCGAAGTTCGCCATGTCGCCGGTTCCGTCGCCGGCTGCCGCGGCCGCTTTCGCCGTCGCATCGTCCCAGACGACATTATGTCCCACGCCGGAGGAATTCTGCCAGGTGACAGTTGCGCCCACCGCCGCGGTTCGCGTAGTTGGCGTGAAGCTGCTTCCCGTCATGCAGAATGTCCCCGCTGGACAGGTTCCGCCGCCGCCTCCTCCACCGCCTCCTCCTCCGCCCCCGCCACCCGGAGCGGTCGAGCCACCGCATGAAACGGTGGCGAGCGAGAGGATCAAAGCACCAAACAAACCGGATATCTTCCGCATCCTACCTCCTCGTCGAGCTGAATCCAGGTTGGAGCCCTAGCCGGCCGCCTAGGTACCGCGCGGGGCTAGCAGTTGAAATAAGAGGCTTGTACACAGCCACCGCAAAGCCGGACTCGGTAACGGTATGACACCGGCCTGTCGGGGACAGGCTATCTCAGGTGAATGCCTGCCGTACCGGTCAGTCCTTCATCGCGCAAGTGTAGAGCCTCCAGTCGGAATCCTCGGCCGCCACAGCGGCGATGTAGCCGGGACGCGGGGTGAAGAGCTTGTGCGTAAGGTTCGGGCGTGGGTTGGTGTGTTCGGATCCCGACCAGACGCCCTTTCCTTCCGCCTTGAGACGCGCCTCGCGCACAACCCACGATCTCAGAAACGCCCCATCTCGCTCGTCGGGCGCGGTGTTGACGAGTGCCCGGAGCTCGTCATCCGACATGAAACGCTGGGCGACGTCGAGCAAGCGTCTCACTGGCCGCTCGTTCTCCACATCTACACCAACTGGACGATCCGGCGCGAACGCGAAGAGACCGAGATCGGCGGAGTGCGTAATGTTGAAATGGATGCGGTCGCCATCGACGAGAAAAGGCTTCCCGGAATTCCCGTACCTGAAGCGCAGCTTTGCCGCCGCTGTGCCGGTAAAGCCGGAGAGCAGTGTGCGCAAAATCCCGCGCGCGACGACGAACCGTCGCGCCGCTATCGGAGTAAGGCTCGCGGCGCGCTCTTTCTCCTCCGAAGGCAGCACTCGAGCGAGGGTGGCATAGCGGTCATCGGTCACGTCGAGCGACGCCACCCACACCTGCACTTCTTCCGTCATCAGCTCAAGCGATGTCAACGATCTCCACCTCCGCCTTTCCGTTCGCGATGATCAATCGTCCGACGTTCGGCGAGATATCGAATCGCTTCGGGCCCGCGGCTCCGGGATTGACGAACAGTCTTCCATCGTGCCGGGTGACGAGCGGTCGGTGAGTGTGGCCGTAAATGACCACATCTGCATCGTAGCGCGCGGCCAGCTTCGCCGGCGTGGGACTGCCGACCTCGTGCCCGTGACTGACGTGAACGCGCAATCCGCCGACCTCGATGGCGATATCGTCCTCGAGCCCCGGCTCGCCCGGCGGATCCGTATTGCCGAACACCGCCCTGACCGGTGCAATCAGGCGCAGCTCGTCAAGAATCGCGGAGCCGCCCACATCACCAGCGTGAAGAATCAGCTCTACTCCCGTCAGCGCGTCGTGAACGCGCGGACGAATCAGTCCGTGCGTATCGGAGATGAGTCCCACCACGTGGGTGTCCGAGTGAGGCATGACCCCTTCTATATATTAGGAGTGTCATGCCATGGCTACGACTCGCGTTCCGATTGGCGTTGCGGGCAACACGCCGTCCGCGACTCGCGCTCGATCTTGTCCGGATCACCTGGCGATTCAGATCCCACAGCTGGTACCGACAGTTTCCGTTTCTTCCGTTGCCCGATCCCACGTATCTCCGCTGGCGTATGTACACCGCTTATGGTGACTACGATGCCGTGCCTTCCGTCACCGACGTCGAGCGCTATGCCCGTTGGGCGAGTGTAAACGAGTGATTGCCCAAATCGCTGAGGTTTTCTCCCTGGAACAGTTGCTGAAGGCGCAGGCGTACGGACTCGGCTTCGATCTTGTCGGTATCACCTCGCTCGGCCCCATGGAAACAGCGGAGACGTTCGACACATGGATCGAGCACGGCTACGCGGGCGAGATGGACTATCTCGCGCGCGGAGCGGAGAAACGGCGCGACTCGAGGCTTCCCGTTGCGGGCGCCACCAGCGCTATCGTGGTCGGCTTGAGCTACGGCGGTCGCGAGCCGAGCGGGCCCGTCGCCCGTTACGCCCGGGGGAACGACTACCACGACGTCATGACGGCCAGGCTCGACGAGCTGCATCGCTGGCTCGAATCGGAGATCGGCCGACCAATCGCTGGAAAGGCTTACGTCGACACCGGGCCCATTCTCGAGCGCGATCTCGCGCGTCGCGCGGGGCTGGGATGGTTCGGGAAGAACACGAACCTGATCAATCCGGGCATTGGGTCGTTCTTTTTCATCGGCGTGCTCCTCGTCGACCTCGATCTCGTGTCCGACGCGCCATTCTACGCGGATCGATGCGGAAGCTGCACTCGCTGTCTGGACGCCTGCCCGACCAACGCGTTCGCGGCGCCGGGCGTGCTCAACGCCACTAAGTGCATCTCCTACCTCACCATCGAGGCGAAGGGCGCGATTCCGCCGGAGCAGCGGGCGCTGATCGGCGATCTCATCTACGGTTGCGACATCTGCCAGGAGGTTTGTCCATGGAACGTCCGATTTTCCCGGGATGTTCGCGAAGACGCGTTCCGCCCGCGCGATGTTCTCGACGGCGACGCGCGAGCGATTGCAAGGAGGATTCTGTCGATGGATGACGACTCCTTCCGCCGAGATTTCAAGGGATCACCAATGAAGCGCGCGAAGCGGCGTGGACTCGCGCGCAACGCGGCAACAGTTCTCGGCAACGTCGGAACGGCGGACGACACGGCCACGCTCGTCGCGGCGCTCGACGATCCGGACTCGCTCGTCGCTGAGCACGCCGCGTGGGCGCTCGAACGAATCGAAAGCAAAACGACCGCTAGCTGACGCCCGGATTACAGCACCGTCGCGAGGTTGCAACAAACCAGCGGGGGTATACGTTCCAATCAACAGAGCTCATGAATAAACCGTTCAGAGATATCCCAATCGTTCTTGCGCTCGTACTGATCACGGCCGCGACGGCATCCGCCCAAGACCCGCCACGTTACACGGCAGCGGACGTGCGTTTCATGCAGGGGATGATCGGACACCACGCGCAGGCGCTGGCGATGACGGCGCTCATCCCGGCCCGCACGTCCCGCCAGGACATCCGATCCCTCGG
>JBGQIT010000292.1:0-4285 GCA_041498575.1 Gemmatimonadaceae bacterium | reverse complement strand
CATACAAGTGAGTGACCACCTGGCGCATGATATTTGCGCTGGGAACCAGGAGCCGCCGAGCGTGGGAGAGCTTGTCTCGCGGTACGGTAGCTCGGTCCCTGCATTGCTTCGGTTTCTGGAGCGGCAGGGGCGAATCGTCCAGGTGGAGACGGATCGCTACTATGACCGGAGCACGCTCGAATCAATGGTCGGGCGGCTCAGGGCGAAGCTGGTGCCGGGAGAGGTCTATGTGCCTGCCCAGCTTCGAGATGTGCTCGGGTTTTCGAGAAAGTATCTCATACCGTTTCTGGAGTTCTGTGATCGAAACGGCGTTACGGAAAGGCGGGGGGAAGGCCGGATTCTGCGGGAAACAGCCGGAATTCTGCTTGACACCTCTCGAGCTCATTCTTAAGTTCGCGGCAGAAGAACAAATGTCCACCTTAGTAGGAGCCAGAGTCTAGAGACCCTCTTTCGTCAGCATTTGGAGACAACATGAAGCACCTGTGGCGGGCGCTGTTGGTGGTGCTCGTGCTCGGCGCGTTCATGCCAGGTCGTTCGGCGGCACAGGGGATTTCAACCCAGACCGGCGGAGGACAGGGCGCCGGGTTGCAGCTGGGACAGAACTATCCGAACCCAGTCAATCATGACACACGGATTCCGTTCGTCATCGGAGATGCACAAGGATGCACGGACTCCGGACGTCAACACCGCGTAAGTCTGCGGATTTACAACCTTTTGGCGCAGCAGGTTGCTGTGCCGGTTTTGCAGGGCGGTGTGGGGAATGTCGCCGGCGGAGATCCGCTGGAAAATCTGCTGTTGACGTGCGGCCAATACGAGGCGTACTGGGACGGCAAGTACACGCAGACTGGAGGTGACGTGGCATCCGGGATCTACCTCTTTCGACTAGAGGTTGATGGCAAGATGCTCGTCAAGAAGATGATCGTCAGAAAGTAGGTTATCTGACTTTTTGGAGACGCGCCTGGCAGAAGCCGGGCGCGTCTCTTTTCTTTTGTACCTTCCGTGTGCCAGGATGGCGGGTTTTATGCGGCACCCGCATTGCACCCATTGACGCGTCGCGGCGTTTACCAACCGGGCAGCCAATGATCAATCCAGACCGACTCACAGTAAAAGCAACCGAAGCGCTCAACGAAGCAGTCGACCTCGCGCGACGAGCCGGGAATCCGCTCGTTTACGACCTGCATCTTCTGCTGGCGCTTCTCTCTCAGGACGAGGGCATCGTCGTCCCGATCCTGCAAAAACTCGGCGTTAGCGTCGCCCAGTTGCGGGAAGCCGTTGGTCGCGAGATGGCGCGCTACCCGAAGCAGTCGAATGCGCAGCCGACGCTTTCCCGCGAGCTCAATCAAGTATTCGACAAGGCCGAAGCGGACGCAAAAGACCTCGGCGACGAGTTCGTGTCTACCGAGCATTTCCTTCTCGCCCTTTCCGACGTAAAGGGAACCGAGAGCCGGAATCTTCTCAACGGCCTCGGCGCCACACACGACGCGCTCATGGAGGCGCTGCAGACGGTGCGCGGCTCGCACCGTGTCACAGACCAGACTCCGGAGAACCAGTACCAGGCGCTGCAGCGCTACACGCGCGACCTGACCGACGCGGCACGCAAAGGAAAGCTCGATCCAGTAATCGGCCGCGACGAAGAAATCCGTCGCGTCATTCAGGTACTCTCGCGCCGCACCAAAAACAATCCTGTTCTGATCGGCGAGCCGGGGGTCGGCAAGACCGCGATCGCGGAGGGTCTCGCTCAGCGTATCGTAAACGGCGACGTCCCCGAGAGTCTGAAGAACAAGAGGTTCCTCTCACTCGACCTGGGTGCGCTGATCGCTGGCGCAAAATTTCGTGGCGAGTTCGAAGAGCGGCTCAAGGCCGTTTTGAAAGAGGTCACCGAAGGAGAAGGGCAGTTCATCATGTTCATCGATGAAATGCACACGCTGGTGGGTGCCGGCAAAGCCGAAGGCTCGATGGACGCCGGCAACATGCTCAAGCCGATGCTCGCCCGTGGTGAGCTTCGCGTGGTGGGAGCAACTACTCTCGATGAATATCGGAAAAACGTCGAGAAGGATGCGGCTCTCGAGCGCCGCTTCCAGCCCGTTTACGTTGGTGAGCCCTCGGTCGAAAGTACGATCGCAATTCTGCGTGGCCTGAAAGAGAGGTACGAGTCGCACCACGGCGTTCGCATTACCGACGGCGCCATTGTCGCCGCCGCGACGCTGTCCAATCGCTACATCGGCGATCGCTTCCTTCCCGACAAGGCTATCGATCTCATCGACGAAGCTGCTTCACGGATGCGCATCGAGATCGATTCGATGCCCCAGGAGATCGACGAAGTCGAGCGCCGCATTACGCAGCTGGAAATCGAGCGGCAGGCGCTGCAGAAGGAGAAGGACAAGGAGTCGCGCGACCGGCTCAAGGCACTTGAACGGGAGCTGGCGGAGCTGCGAGAGAAGTCCGCCGGCATGAAGGCCCAGTGGCAGCAAGAGAAAGAAACCCTCGGCGCCGTCGGCAAAATCAGCCAGCAACTCGAGCAGGCGCGCATCGATGCGGAGCGGGCGACTCGAGCCGGCGATCTACAGAAGGCGGCCGAGATCACCTATGGCCAGATTCCCCAGCTCGAGCGGCAAATGCGCGAGGCCGAGCAGAAGCTCGCTAGCAAGCAGGCTGGTGGCGCTCGTTTCCTCAAGGAAGAAGTCACCGCCGAGGATGTCGCGGACATCGTCTCGCGTTGGACGGGAATTCCCGTCTCGAGGATGATGGAGGGCGAGCGCGAGCGGCTAACGAAGCTGGAAAGCGAGCTCGCGCGACGGGTCATCGGACAGGACGAGGCGGTCGGCGCTGTGGCCAACGCCGTCCGACGCTCGCGCGCCGGACTACAGGATCCCAATCGCCCGATCGGCTCGTTCATTTTCCTTGGGCCCACCGGGGTCGGGAAGACGGAAACCGCGCGTGCACTGGCGGAGTTTCTGTTCGACAACGAGCAGGCGATGGTTCGCATCGACATGTCGGAGTACATGGAGAAGCACGCCGTTGCGCGGTTGATCGGGGCACCTCCGGGGTACGTCGGGTTCGAGGAGGGAGGTCAGCTGACGGAAGCGATTCGCCGGCGCCCGTACTCTGTCGTCCTGTTCGACGAGATCGAGAAGGCTCACCCGGACGTTTTCAACATACTTCTCCAAATTCTCGATGACGGTCGGCTAACCGATTCGCAGGGCCGCACCGTCGATTTCCGGAACACCGTCATCATCATGACTTCGAACATCGGAAGCACGTACATCCTCGAACACACGGGCGACGACCGCGCCGTCGTCGAAGCACAGGTTACGAACGCGCTCAGGCAGCATTTCCGCCCCGAGTTCCTCAACCGCGTCGATGACATCATCATCTTCCGCCCGCTCGGCAAAGCGGAGATCGAGCACATCATCGATCTGCAGCTCACGAAGCTCGAGAAACTCCTCGCGGACAGAAAGCTCACGTTCGAGCTGACGCCGGCGGCACGGGAAATTCTGGCGACCGAGGGCTACGATCCGGCGTTCGGAGCGCGTCCGCTGAAGCGCGCGATTCAGCGCTTGCTGCAGAACCCGCTCGCGCTTGCGGTTCTCGAAGGCAAATTCAGCGAAGGAGATCACATCGTGGTGGATCGCGATCCGAAGGGAGAGCTCACATTCCGGAAAGCGAAAGAGCCAGCGCTTGCAGGCAGATAGCGATCTCACCAATGCAACGCTGGGCGCGGGCTCGCTGGCGGCGGACGAACAGTACATCCGGAACGCACTCGATCTCGCCCGCGACGCGGGAAAACGGAACGAGGTTCCGATAGGCGCGGTTGTCGTTCGCGACGGATCGATAATCGCGGCGGCGGGCAATCGAACCATTCGCGACCAGGACCCTACCGCTCACGCCGAGCTGCTCGCCATACGCGAGGCGTCGGCCAAACTCGACCGCTGGAGACTCGACGACTGCACACTGTACGTGACACTCGAGCCATGCGCGATGTGCGCGGGCGCGATCGTGTTGTCGCGTCTCAAGCGCGTCGTGTTTGGAGCATGGGACGAAAAAGCGGGAATGGCCGGATCGGTAGGAGAACTGCTTCGGCATCCGCGCCTCAATCACAGGCCGGAAGTGAGAGCTGGTGTCCTCGCCGCGGAATGCGCGTCGCTCCTCGAGGATTTTTTCAGACGCCAGAGAGTTGTAGAAGGTTCGGCTGCCCGATAATTTGCGAGGCTGCAGGACAGGTGGCCGAGTGGTTGAAGGCACCGGTCTCGAAAACCGGCATACCGGTGAACCCGGTATCGAGAGT
>JBGQIT010000291.1:0-4289 GCA_041498575.1 Gemmatimonadaceae bacterium | reverse complement strand
TGCTGGCGGCGTGAAAGCTCGTGTCCGCGTTCAGGAAGAGCGTGTCTCCGGACGCGAGGTCGACGTACGCAAGCCCAACCTGAGCGCCGGGTTCCTCGGCGATACGCGCCTGAATCCGCTCGAGCACAGAATCCTGGCTCTGTGCTATGGCCATAAGACCGGCCGCCACGAGTATCATCATCTGGAGAATCTCGCCATCAGACTCTCATCGCCGAGCTCACAGCTGGATTTCTCCCCGGCTGAACCTCGGCCCAGATGCTCTCGTTGTGCTGATCCTTGAGAAAGACCGAGCCCACAACGACGGTGATCAGCGCAACGACGATTGGGAAAGCCAACCCGGCGTAGATGTTTCCGGTGCGCGCAACCAGGCTGGTCGCGATGATGGGAAGGAACCCGCCAAACCAGCCGTTGCCGAAATGATATGGAAGGGACATCGAGGTGTACCGGATCCTGGCGGGAAATGCTTCGACCAGAAACGCCGCGATAGGACCGTACACCATCGTCACGAATACAACCTGAACGAATACCAATGCCGTCAGGGCGACTGCGTTTACCGGATTCGAGTAGTGCTTCATCGCGTGGTAGATCGGCACGTAGAGCAGCGCCGCGAGCAGGTTGCCGGCCATCATGATCTTCTTCCGCCCGATTCGGTCGGAAAGACTGCCGAAGAGGACGAACAATGGAGCGCCGAGCAGGAGGGCGATTGCCACGCACACATAAGAGGTGACGAGCGGCACTTTCAGAACCGTCTGCATGAAGAGCAGCGCGTAGAACTGTCCCGTGTACCAGACGACAGCCTGTCCCGCGGTGGCCCCGAACAACACTACGAAAAAGACCTTCCACCGGGACCAGGTGCCGAAGCTCTCCTGAATCGGAGCACGCGATGTCTTCCCTGTCTCCTTAAGGATCGCGAAGAGGGGCGATTCGCGGAGCCGTATCCTGATGTAGTACGAAATCGCGACGAGCAGAAGCGAAAGAATGAACGGGACGCGCCACCCCCAGACCTTGAACGCGTCTTCCCCAACAATAGCGCGAACGATCAGGATTACGGCGAGCGAGAGAAAAAGGCCCAGCGTCGCCGTAGTCTGGATGAAGCTGGTGTAGTACCCGCGCCGGCCGTCCGGCGCATGCTCGGCGACGTACACTGCCGCGCCACCATACTCTCCCCCAAGCGCGAGTCCCTGCAACAGGCGAAGAATCACCAGCACGATCGGAGCGGCGATACCGATGCGACCGTAGCCGGGCAAGAATCCGATGGCTGCCGTCGATCCGCCCATTATCAGAAGCGTCGCGAGGAATGCGAATTTCCTGCCGGTCAGGTCGCCAATCCGTCCAAAAACGAGAGCGCCGAATGGACGCACCGCGAAGCCGACCGCGAACGTCGCCAGCGTCTTCAGAAAGCTCGCGGTCGGGTTTCCGCCGGGGAAAAATTGGGTCGCGATGATCGCGGCCAGGCTCCCGAAGATATAGAAGTCATACCACTCGATCATCGTGCCGACGGACGAAGCGGTGATCACCTTCCAGATCCCGCGTGTATCGCCGGCTGCATGCGCGATCGCGCTGGCGGACGCGCTGGAAATCGGCGCGGCAGAATTCATGGGCGAATGTTCCTCGGAATTCTCACGTTGAATGTTTAGGGAATCCAGCCACGCCTTCGATATGAGTCCGTGGCAAACATCTCGTAGAGCCACGATCGAAATGCGCGCAACCGGTCCTCGGCGATGCTGCCGCGGTACAGCCCGGATTCGCGAACTGCCGCCGGAACGCACACAACTTTGAAACCGACAGCTTCGAAAGTAGCACAGGCTCTTCTGCTGTGCAGTGGTGACGTAACGACTGCGAGTGTTTTCCAGCCCCTGGGGCGTGCGATTGCACGCATCCTCAGCGCTTCAGTGCGCGTCGTAGTGACCGAATCAACATAGATCGTCGGCGTCGCTGCACCGACCAGCGCAGTCACGTTCCGGAGGTCCACCGAGTCCGAGGCCGCCGCTCCGCCAAAATTCTTTCGCTCCCTGGATATGAGCATCACTGGCGCGAGCCCACGCCTGGCGAGCCCGAGTCCGCTTAGAAGCCGGTCGAGCGTCTCGCTGCGCATCATCCCGTCTGGAGTAAAGCCCGCGGACAAAACTGCAATCGCATCAACCCGAGCGGGAATGGAATCGCGTCTGATGAGCGGCTGCGCGAGTGGCGACACTATCGGAGTGTAGGCAATCACGATGCAGAGCAGCGCGATCACACCCGCGCCTATCCAGAGTAGTGGGCGAAGACGCGTGGCCCCAAGAATGGCCCCAATGAGCGCCGCAGGTACGTAAAGCGAGAGATCGGGCCGTCGAAGGAGTTGCTGCACACCAAGAACGTGCGCGGCCACAGCGCAGAGCGTGCCGAGAACTGCTCCGGCAAGGACGTGACGCGCTACGGCGTTGGAATCGCTGGCTTCCTGCACTGCGCAAATTTAGCCGCGCCGACCAACGAGGCGCGACTGCGCGATTGGGCGAACTACCTTACGGCTTCTTCGGGTGCTGGTGCGGAATTGATTGGGACGCCGAGATGCGCTCCGCAGCCGTCTTGAGCGCCCCCTCAATGACGACCGACTGTTCGGCGACCACTTGCCGCGCCGTCGTTACGGCTCCGGAAGCAACCTGCATCGCCGCGGCTTTGATCTCTGGGTCGGACGCGATCCTAACCGCAAGCGCCTGTACCGCGGCGGCAAGATCATCGAGCGCCTTCTGCAGCTCGGGCGACGGCTTGAACAAGACCGAATCACGGGCCGGTGCCTTCGATCTGGCTACCGGTGCCTTGGTCGCCGGCTGCTGCCAACGCGCCGCTGAAGTGACGGCGAGTCCAATCAGCAAAACCATTAAAAGAGCAATGCGTTTCATCTTGAAGATCGGAAATGAGCCCAAAGGCTCGAATGACGCGCCGTGGAGGATACCCCACGATAGCTAGAAGGGTCTCCGGGCGAAATATTCAATTCCCGCGCCACGGTGTTTTTTTGAGGTAATACAGATGCCCGAGTACGTCGCTGAGCTTCGCCAGGCCGTCGAACAGGCCACACCCGTTCTTCGGGGATTGAGCGAGGAGAGGTCGCGCCTTCGCCCCCAACCGGACAAATGGTGCCCACGAGAGGTGATTGGACACCTGATCGATTCAGCATCCAACAATCATCAGCGCTTCGTGCGGGCACAATTTCAGGACGACCTGGTTTTTTCTGGGTACGAGCAGGATGCGTGGGTGTCGTTGCAACGATATCGGGACGCACCCTGGGAAGACCTGATCGTGCTGTGGCGCAGCTTCAATCTGCACATCGCGCGACTAATGGACTTCGTCCCTATAGACGAACGTGTTCGCCTTCGGCCACGCCACAATCTCGACGAACTTGCGTGGAAGCCGATCCCTCGCGACGAGCCGGCGACCCTCGACTACTTCATGAGTGATTACGTGGCGCATCTCAAGCACCACCTCGCCCAAATCGGGATCAGACTCGACTAATTCACCCAGTCCGCTATGAAAACATTGGTCTCGTGCGGATTGGCGTCGTGCCGGTTCGATGCCCAGACCAGCTTCTTGCCATCTGGACTGAACATTGGGAACCCATCGAATGTGGGTGCGGTGGTCACCTGCTCCAGTCCGGATCCGTCCGGATTGATGAGAAAGAGATCGAAGTTTCCAAGCTTCGGATCGGTGTGGTGATTCGACGAGAAAATGATCTTCCTCCCATCCGCCGTCCAAGATGGACCGAAGCTCGCCGCGCCGAGATGCGTGATTTGCCGCTTGTCGCTTCCATCCGCGTTCATGATCCACAGGTCCATTTTGTTGGGTCGGACCAACCGTTGCGCGAGAAGATCCTTGTAGGTCGCAATGTCCGCCGCGGTCTGTGGGTGGTAGGCGCGATACACTATCCGCTTTCCATCGGGAGACCACCACGGGCCTCCGTCGTATCCCACTTCATGGGTCAGCTGTTTCAGGCCGGATCCGTCGACGTTCATCACGTAAATGTCGAGATCGCCGCCCCTGAGTGATGTGAACACGAGCTTTCTCCCGTCGTTCGACAGCACCCCCTCGGCGGTATAGACTCCAAATCTCGTGAGGCGCCGGACGTGGGAGCCATCGGGACGCGCGGTATAAATGTCGAATGGATCGAGACGCCAGACGTATCCCTTGGACGGATCGGGGCGCGGCGGGCAATCCTTCTCGAGTGCATGGCTCGACGCGAACAGGATACGACGGTCACCGTTCATGAAATAGCCGCAGGTCGTTTTGCCGAGACCATTGGAGGCCCGCAGGATGTG
>JBGQIT010000290.1:0-4296 GCA_041498575.1 Gemmatimonadaceae bacterium | reverse complement strand
TGGAAGGGGTGGGCGCCGGGGCGGGGGTGGTGCGCCTGCCGATAGTACAGGCGGCGGCTCGGGAGAGGGAGGGTCGCCCCAGGTGCGCGCCATCAGGGATCGCACCAACAAGCAAATCGAAGCAGTTCTCAACCCGCAACAGCTGACGACTTTTCGGCAGATGTTCGAGCAGGGACAGCAGCAGCGGCCGGCCGGCGATAGCGCGTCCCGTCAACGTCAGTAAGAAAAGCAACTGAAGACTACCTGCCGGGGGCCATGAGCCTTCCAGTCGATGGCTACGGGCTTCACGACGTCGGCTATTCTGATCCGTGGGCTCCCGGCGATCCGGGTGAGCGATCGTGGCCGCGGGCTATGTCGAGTCTGAGCTCGTACCAGCCGTCGCCCTGGTAGTATTGCACGCGCAGATCGTGGTGTCCGCCGGCGAGCGCCGCAAAATCGAGCGCCGTCTCGTGCGGCTTCCAGTCGTCGATGACGAGCGCGCCATCCACCCACACTCGGATTCCGTCATCGCTCAGAGTGCGGAGAGTATACTCGCCCGGAGCAAGATCCACTGAGCCCGTCGCCTCGAGCGCGAAGTTCTCCCTCGGCAGATTCGGAAGCGCGCGATAGCCCTCTAAGTCCAGACGCGAAACGTGCCCGGTGAGAACCGGAACGGTTTGCGTCAGCGCAATCATCGCGTCGGGATTTGTCCGCGGATCGCTCGCGCTGTCGGTCCATTTGAACCAGCGCGTGTTCCAATCGATCTTCGGCTCGAAACGGCCATAGGAAAAGCGGTAAGGCGCACCGGCGGACGGGCGCTCTCCGCGGGGCGACACTGTCGATTCGCCGGTGTAATCGAGTGTCAGCTCCCAATCACCGAGCGAGTCGGGCTTGGGTGTGACTGAAATCGTGTCGCCGATGGCTCCGCTGTCAGCCGATAAGGAGGCGACGCCAGTTCGCGACGCAACGCGCCATTTGCCGGCCGGACCCAGAGTCCGAAGGCGCAATGGAAGCGCGTGAGCGCTGTCGACGGGCCACAGCTTCGGCGACCGATAATCGTAAGGGCCCCATTCATCGACGATGATTGCCGAGCGTGGACGTCCTGCCATCGACGTGTCAGGCCGAGAAGGCAGGAACGCGTTCTTTATCGGTTGGGGAACGGTGCCGACCAGCTCCTTCGGGGGCCGCAAAAAGCGAGGAGGCCAAGGCGCATCTCGCTCGATCGTGTTATCGAGCGACGAATATCCGCTGGTATCACTCAGCACCGCGATGGAATCGGTGTCGACGAACCGATTGTTGATGATGCTCAGTCCACTCGTGTTCGCGGCGCGAACGCCGACGCGAGAGCGACCGAACAGGTTTCCATCGATTCGATAATTCGTGCTTTTCGTGTCGCGGTGCCTGGGATATCCCCAGTCAGAAGGAATGATCGAGTCTCCCCACACCCGAACAGCCGTCGAATCGCCCGTAAAGATATTCGCGACGATCAGGTTGTTTTGTCCATGCTCGATGGCGATTCCCGTGCGATTGTCGAGGAATCGATTGCCAACGATCCGGGAATCAAAGCTGTATCCGCCCCACATCCCGTACTCGCAGCCCTCGACGTAGTTACCGATGAAAACGTTGCGGCTGAACGTTGCCTCGATTCCGTTCGCTGGAGCGAAGCTGAAATCGTTCCCGTAGAAGAGATTTTCGTTCGCTCCGCCCTGGCCCGTGTCCATCGTACTCTGGCCGGCCCAGAGAAAGACTCCGTCGCCGCCGTGCGTCATCGAATTGTAGGCGACGATGTTCTTGCCGCTCTGCTCGTAGATCAGGAGATCGGCGGCGTCCTGTCCGCGCCGATAGAATCCTTCGCTGTATCCGCGCACGTCGTAGTCGACGCGGTTATGCATGATCGAGTTGCCGCTGGATCTGTACAGGCCGATCCCCAGTCCGGAATTGAACGAGAGGTTGTTGTTCCAGATGCGGAGACCGTTCGTCCGTACCAGCATCAGGCCGTTCATTCCCTGAGTGACGGTGTTGCCGCTGATCTCGCCCGCCTCGACGTCGCTTAAGTAAGCGCCCGCGCCATAGCGGAGCCACTCATCCTTCTCATTGTGGTGGAACGAGAGCCAGTCGATCAGGCTTTCGTGCTCGATCACGCTGTAAAGCCTGGGCTTCCAGTTGTAGCTCAGATCGTTGTCGATCAGCGTGAGACCGCGCGTACCGCGCGCGATTATCCCGACCTTGTAGCCACGGATGTGGGCGTTGAGGATGCGTACGTTGCGGCCGCCCTCGACTTGGATCGCGATCCCCGAGGCGTTGTCAGGATTCACATCAGGCGAGGCTCCTTCCATCGTCGTACCGGCGAAATCCACCGTGATGTCGTCACCGCGGACTGTGATCACCGAAGAATCGAGCGAGGCAGGCGCGGGGAGGCGGTAGGTGCGGGAAACAACGCGGGCGGATTTCGTTATTACGAGTCGCTGCCGGAGCTCGATCGTCGGCAGCGCCGAGGTTCGGGAAACCTGCGCGCGCACACCCGCTGGGGCGTAAGCGGTGAGAGCGAGCGCCAGAGCAAGAGTGAATGACCGCCGTGATGTAGTCAGAAGCAATTGCATGTCTAGACAGGTTGTTCGGACTTGGCAAAGCGAAAAGTATCTCTTGCCGGTCTGTCCTGGCTCCCCGATATTGGCCGCGCGCCACCAACTATGAGGAGAAGCATGACCACCCGTCTTCCGCTCCTCGCGCTGCTGACGCTGTCCGGCTCGCTCGTCGCGTTGTCTACTCCGCACGAGACTTACAGCGCATCCCGCGAACGTGCTCGACCGAGCACCGACGGGGCGAACCCGGACGTTCTGGTGAACATCTCGAAGAAGCCGAAGACGGTGGAAGTGAACATCACCGCCGCGGTCGCCACGCTCTCTCTTCAGCCTGGTGTCAAGAGCGAAGTCTTCGCCTACAACGGCAGCGTCCCCGGGCCAACGCTCGACGTGCGCGAGGGCGATCACGTCATCGTCCATTTCAGGAATGATCTCCCCGAGGCGACCACGGTCCACTGGCACGGCATCCATTTGCCATTCGAATCGGACGGCAGTCCGTTCCATCCCATCAAGCCGGGCGAGAAACACGACTACGAATTCACCGTTCGTCCCGGAACCGCGGGGACCTACTGGTATCACCCGCATCCCGACCACCGCACCGGTTTCGCGATAGGGAAGGGACTGTTCGGTGGAATCATCGTTCGCGCCGCGGATGATCCGCTCCCGGCATCGATCCCCGACAAGCTGATCATCCTGTCCGACAATCGGTTCCTCCAGGATGGATCGCTCGACTTCCCGGATCCGATGTCACACCACGGCGGGATAGACGAGGAAAACGGACGCGAAGGCCCCGTTCTCTTCGTCAACGGCCACGTGATGCCGACGCTCACCATTCGAAGCGGGGAAGTGCAGCGGTGGCGTGTGGTCAACGCGTCGGCGGGAAGGATTTATCGCATCGCGCTGTCGGGGCACACGTTCCTGCACGTCGGCAGCGACGGCGGGTTGTTCGAGAAGCCGGTCGAACTGAAGGAGATGCTGCTAACGACTGGCGAACGCGTCGAGCTGCTCGTCCGCGGCACCGATGCGCCGGGCACGAAGAGCGTTCTCCGGAATCTTCCCTACGATCGCTACGCGCCGCAGACGAGACCAGTCGACTGGGAGACGACCCGCGACCTGCTGACTCTCGAGACCACAGGTGAGCCCGCTGTCACTCCGGTCGCGATTCCGGCAACACTCCGCAAAATCATTCCGCTCGACACGGCCAAGGTCACGGCCGTCCGGACGATCGTTTTCGGACAGGGCATGATCAACGGCAAGACGATGGACATGGCGCGCGTCGATGTCAGCACGCGTGTCGGCGCCACTGAGATCTGGGAGATCGAGAACATCGTCGGAATGGACCACCCGTTCCACTTGCACGGCTTCCAGTTTCAGGTGCTCGACCGTGACGGGGTTCCCGAGCCGTACCGCGCGTGGAAGGACATGCTCAACATCCCGAAACACTCCACAGCGCGAATCATCGTTCGCTACGACGATTATCCGGGGAAGTGGATGTTCCATTGCCACATCCTCGACCATGAAGACCACGGCATGATGGGCGTCCTCGAAGTCAAGTAAGAAAACTCAACAGGGAGCGAAACGTGACGCGATGGTCGAAGGAGTGCTCGCGATGTTTGATGTCGTTTCTGCCCATTGTTTTCGTAGTGATCGCGTGCACGACGCCGGCGCCTTCCTTCTCATCGGGTGGCAGCAGCAGTATGCAGACAGGACTGGCGCAACAGGATCAGATTGCGCG
>JBGQIT010000289.1:0-4298 GCA_041498575.1 Gemmatimonadaceae bacterium | reverse complement strand
TCGTCGGCGGGCCAATGGCGTTGCCGCCGGGATCGAGTCCGTGATTCAGCTGGCTCACGAGATTGGTCAGGCCGATCGCGTCGATGTCGAACACCGCCGTCGCGTTGGGATACGGGCCCATCTTGGGCGGGTCGCCGGTGATGAGCAGCAAATTGCGCAGGCCCACGGCCGCCGCGCCCAACAGGTCGCTCAGCATGCCAAGCAGGTTGCGATCGCGGCAGCAGTAGTGAATGACGGTCTCGAGTCCGACCTGCTGTTCGATCAGCACGCTGGTGAGCAGCGCACCCATGCGGCTCTGCGCGCGAGGGCCGTCCGGCACATTCACGGCATCCACCCCGGCATCGCGCAGCGCAGCGACATCGCGCAGCATCTTGGTCGCATCCACGCCGCGGGGCGGAACGATCTCCACCGACGTGACGAATTCACCCCGCGCGATCTTGCCACCCCACTTTGATCTCTCCGCCAGCGGGACGGGTTCCACACCCGGATTCTCAGGAGGAAGATCGGGCTGAGTCTGACGTCGCTCCCTTGCCGGAACGCGCGGCTGCCGTGGTGACAGGGGACGCACGCCTTCGACCATCGCCGCGATGTGTTCGGGCGTGGTCCCACAGCAGCCGCCGACAATCTTGGCTCCCGCCTGGACGAGGTGATGCGCGTAGGTCGCCATGTATTCGGGACTCGCCATGTACATGCTGCGTCCGCTCACGTCGCGTGGCATTCCCGCGTTTGGCTGAGCGCTCAGCTTCCGCCTGCTGATCGGGGCCATCTTCTCGACCGCGTCGAGAATGATCTGCGGGCCAACCGAGCAGTTGAGACCGATCACATCCGCGCCAAAGGCGTCCAGCGATTGGACGAGATCTTCGACCGAGACGCCGTACGGCGTGTGACAATCGGAGCCGATAGTCATCTGCGCGATCACGGGAATAGTCGAATCCACCTCGTGCGCGGCGAGAATCGCCTGTTCGATCTCGTGCACGTCCGCGAACGTCTCGAGGATGAACAAATCACAGCCGCCGTCCTTGAGGGCCTGGAGTTGCTCGCGGAACACAGCTCGCGCTTCGTCGAGACTGGTGGGCCCGAATGGCTCGAGACGAATTCCGAGCGGACCAACGGCGCCGGCGACGAGGATGTCGTCCTCCGCGACCTCCCGCGCAAGTTTCGCGGCGGCGCGGTTGATCTCGGCGACCTGTGCCTCGAGCCCGTACTGCGCCAGCTTGATCCGGTTGGCACCGAAGGTATTTGTCTCCAGGACCTCCGCCCCGGCCTTCTTGTACGCCTTGTGAACATCGCGCACGAGATCCGGGGCGCGGATATTCAGCTCGTCGTAGCATTGATTGATGAACACGCCCTTGTTGTAGAGCATCGTGCCCATCGCACCATCGAAAACGATGACCTGCTGTGGGTCGAGCAGCCGGGCGATCAGCGGATTCTCAGGCAACTGCAGCCTCCGGTTCGCTCGAAGCGCCTGCCCCAGTGCCGCGCACCGCGTAGTACTTGGCTTCAGGATGATGGATGATCACGGCGGCCGTAGACTGCTCGGGGAGAAGCTGGAACGATTCAGTGAGATCCATGCCCAGCGCTTCCTTGGCGGGAAGAAGCTTGAACACTGTAGCGTGATCGTCGAGATCGGGGCAGGCGCCGTAACCCCACGAGTATCTCTTACCACTGGGCACGCCCAGCTCCTTTTTTATGCGGCGGTGTGCCCACTCGGCGACTGCTTCCGCGGACTCGACCGAGAGGCCGTGTGAATAGTACGCCTCGGTGTACTCGTTCCTTCCCTGAAGCTCGTCGAATCTCTTGGTTGCCTCTTTGCCCACGGTGACTATCTGCAGCGGGAGGACATCGACGTCGCCCGACTCCACGTTCCGAATGTAGTCAGCAAGACAAAGCCGCTCCCGCCCGACCATGCGCGGAAAGTGGAAGCGCGCGATCTCGCGCAGCGAGCCGCCGTCGCTCGAGTAGGCGGCGGGATCGTAGATGATCACGTCGTTGCCCTGCGACTGCGCGGGGAAGTAGCCGTAGACTACCTGCGGGTTGATCCAGCCATTCTTCTTCGCGTCCTTCTTCAGGCGCTCCAGCGCCGGCTCGAATTCGTTCTTGATGGTCGATTTGTACTGATCGCCGGAGCCGCGGGCTCCCCACTGCAGGCGATAGAGCTCGTCGAGATCGAGAAGATCGAAGACTTCGTCGATCGGGACGTCGCGAATCACGCGCGTGCCCCAGAACGGCGGTGAAGGGAGCGGATTGTTGGCAGCGACATCACTGCGATCACCTCCGGCGTCGCCAACGGCGATGTCCTTGCCGACGGTCGTGCGCAGGAAGACGTCGTTCCGTGCATCGTCGAGGTTCTTGACGACGAACAGCCCGCGCTTCTTCGGATCCTGGAGCACGTCCATCGTCTCCAGTCCCTCGAACGCATCCTTGCAGTAGAACACACCGGAGTCGTAAGCACGCTCGCCTTCGACGAAGAGCGCGCGCCGGCCGAAGCGACGGTTGATTGCCGCGCCGCCGATCAGCACCGGAATCTGCATTCCGCGCTTATCCAACTCCTGCACGCAAAGCGGCATTTGCTTTGATGTCGAGACGAGCAGGGCGCTCAAGCCGATCGCATCCGCTCCGACCTCGACCGCCTTGTCGAGAATCGTGTTGACCGGGACCTGCTTGCCGAGGTCGAAGACGGTGTAGCCGTTGTTGGAGAGGATGGTGTTGACGAGCGACTTACCGATGTCGTGAACGTCGCCGTACACAGTCGCCAACACGACCTTGCCCTTCGTGTATCCCTCTGCTTTCTCGAGAAACAACTCGAGGTGTTTGACCGCTCTCTTCATCACTTCGGCTGACTGGAGCACGAACGGAAGTATGAGCTCGCCGGCCCCGAACTTGTCGCCGACCTCCTTCATTGCCGGCAGCAGCACCTCGTTCAGCACTTTGACCGGATGCTCGCGAACTCCCGCGGCATCGAGCTGCTCCTCGATTCCTTCTTTCTTTCTGTGAAGAATCATCCAGTGGATCTTCTGCTCGGCGGTCATGCCGGCGGTGGGATCTTCCTTCTCCACCTGCGCGGCGGTTCCATCTCCACCTGCGCTGGCGAAGTACTCGATGAAGCGCTGGAGCGCATCGGGACGCTTGTTGAACACGAGATCGTCCGCCATCTCGCGCTCACCCGCCGAGATTTCGGCGTACGGCCGAATGTGCGCCGGATTGACAATCGCGGCGTCGAGCCCCGCCTGGACGCAGTGGTGGAGGAAGACCGAGTTGAGCACGCTGCGCGCGTCGGGCGTGAGCCCGAAGCTGACGTTTGAAACGCCAAGTATGGTCGAGACCCCGGGAAGCTCGCGCTTGATGAGGCGGATTCCTTCGACGGTCTCCTTGCCGGAGTCGATCCACTCCGCATCGCCGGTCGCCAGCGTGAAGGTGAGCGCGTCGTAGATGAGATCTTCCGGAGCCAGCCCATATTCTCCGACTACGATGTCGTAGATCTTCTTCGCCACTTCGAGCTTCCGCTCGCGCGTTTTCGCCATGCCGATCTCGTCGATCGTGAGCGCGATCACAGCCGCTCCGTGCTTCTTCACCAGAGGCACGACGGAGTCGATGCGCTTGCGGCCGTTCTCCATGTTGATGGAGTTGACGATTCCGCGACCGGGAATGTGCTCGAGCGCTGCCTCGATGACGTTCGCTTCGGTCGAGTCGATCACCAGCGGCGTCTCCACGCTCATCGACAGCAGCTTCACGACCTTCGACATCTGCTCCGCTTCGTCTCCGCGCTCCGTGAGAGCGACGCAGACGTCGAGCACGTGCGCACCCGAATCCACCTGCTCGCGCGCGACCTCGAGGATTCCCTCGTAATCATCGGCGAGAAGCAGCCTCTTCACCTTTCGCGAGCCCTGCGCGTTGACTCGCTCGCCCACCAGGAGCGGCGGGGGATCCTGGTGCAGGGTGATGGCGCGCATCGCCGAGCTCACCCGCGGGACGTGCTGCGCATGGTTGACGGGCTTCTTCGCGCGCTCCGCGTCGCGAACGGCCTCGACGATTGCCGAAAGGTGTTCCGGAGTCGTACCGCAACATCCACCGACGATGCGCACACCGAAGTCCTTCACGAACTCGGACAGCGCCGTCGCCATCGGCGCAGGCTTGAGCGGATACACCGCTTCCCCGACGCCGGTGTTGAGCGGCAGCCCCGCGTTCGGAATCACCGATAACGGGAGGGTCGCGTGCTCCGACAGATATCTCACCGGCTCACGCATGTGCTCGGGACCAGTCGAGCAATTCAACCCGATCACATCAACCTTGAGCGACTC
>JBGQIT010000288.1:0-4316 GCA_041498575.1 Gemmatimonadaceae bacterium | reverse complement strand
TGGACTGACAACCGCGGTCATGGTTAGCATGGTCGGCACCGGGATCGGGATCTACTACGGGCGCCGCATCGCGAAGATCTACGTCGATTAAGGTCTTCATCGATTGACAACGCAAAAGAGGCGCGCTCATCTGAGCGCGCCTCTTTTCTTAATAATGTCAGCCCGTCGAATCAAACCGACTGCTGCACTACCATCGCTTGATTGAGTTTGAGCGAGATGCGTCCGCCATTTGGAACGCAACCGTCGTACTTTCCCGTCACGCCCGCGACCACCGCTCCTGCCGCCGCACCAGTCGCGGCGCCTATCACTGTCGACTTCGTATGATGTCCGAAGATCTGCCCGAGTACCGCGCCGACCACCGCACCGGTGGCGACCTTCTTCCCATCATTGCTCGCATCACCGTTGCGAACCTTGTCGACCTGTGCTGACGTCACGGACGAATTGACCGGGTAAGTCTTGCCGTTGAACGCGATCGAGCGAACCACGAACTCCATCGCGACGTTGTCGTTCGCGTTCTCACTGCGCTTGAGCGAGGTGAGTTCGATTACCGCCGTAGCGCCAGCCGGGATCGAGACTCCGTTCGAGCCCTGTACTGATTCCGCTACGCTGGCGGTGAAACGGTCGCCAACCGCGTAGGTGTTGGTGCAAACGCGCTGGCCGGAATAGAGCGAGATCTCGGATCCGCTTGCGATGGTGCCGATACCGCGCTCCGATCCAGTGGAGCCCTCGGTCACGGTGTTGCCATTGGAAGTCGTGACCGGTGCCTGCTCGACGGGCTGCGGAGTCGACCGCGGTGTCGTCGCCACACGACGAGGATTCCTGCTCGGCGTCAGAATCTCGGATGGCGTCTGACGCTGTGAGACTCTCGGCGTCGGAGCGACCGGGTTCGGGGCCGGAGCGATCGTCACGGGAACGTCTTTCAGCTGCGGCTGCGCCGCCGTGTCGGCATTGGCGAGCTGGAGGTCGCGAGCCAGCGATGTGTCCTGCGCCAACGCGTCTTCGGGCTTGTCGCCCTGCTTGCAGGCGCCCAGCGCCAGGATAGCAATGAGGAGGACCGGTGTCGCGATCCTCGAAAATTTGGTCTGCATGGTTGTCATCTCGGAAAACGAAAAAGGGATACGGTCTGATTCGGCCGCATCCCTCTACCGCCTATCGGCGCGGGAAGCGGCCCATTGGAGGTCCACCTGAACGGCTACCACCATAGACTCCGCCCGGGATCGGGAACGGAAGCCGGTTGTTGACCGCTCTTCCGTTGCGGCCTTCAGTGCGCGGATCGCAGTTGTCGGTATCGCCGACGACTCCACCACGAATAACCGCGCCCAGGATCGTGCCGAGGACCGCGCCAACGCTCGAACCGCCGCTGCTTACGCGTCCATCGTCACCACCAGACGACGGACCGCTCGGATAGGATACCGCGACCGGCTGAGGGCGCGGGGAGACAGGAGTCGGATCGTTTGCAGACGGCGCCGAAGCGACGGACTGCTGCTCGGTCTCCGTGACAGTGGCGGGCGCCTTGGCCTGAACGACCTGAGGCGGCGACTTCGGAGCGGCCTTATGGCGTCTCAGGCGAGTCGAAGGAGCTTGCTGACGCGCCGGGGGTGCCGTCCGCTCGATGGCCGAGATGACCTGCTGACCCGCATTTGGGGAGCTATTGGCCAACGTGATCCCGTCAGACGAGGAGGCGAGCTCCAGGTCCTTCTTGAGATCATCGTTGATCGACGCCTTCTTGTCGCCGCTGCAAGCGGCAAGAAGAACCGCGCCGGCCCCTGCAAGCAACAGATAACTCTTCCGCATATAAGCTCCTATCCAGCAACTGGGAAATGACCGTTTCGACAGATACACCGGGAGGAACACGTGATTCGCCCGGCGCCATCTATAGAGGCAACTCCGGCGCCCGCAGTTATACCCTTATCCAAGGGGTTAACATCGATTTTGCGGGGTCCGTGTCATCGTCGAGGGACAGGGGCTGTCTCCAGAATGAGACTCGCGCGATTCGCGCCCGCCATATAGCTTCGCCGCAATGAGATACACCGTGTTGGGCGGCATCGCGATAACCGCGGCTTTCGCGTGCGGGCCGCGCTCTGCCTCCGACATGTCCGCGGCGGAGAAAACAGCAATCGCCGACTCGCTCAAGCGCCTCGTAGTATCGGCCTACGACCTCTCCAAGCCCGATCCCGTGAAAAGTCTGATGAGTCTCTACCCCGCCGATGGCCGAGTCATATCAGCAAGCGGGGGAGTCATAACCACGACGCGCCCGCAGCTCGAGCAAGGGATAAAGGCATTCTGGACCTACGTCGGCCAGAACATGCGGAACCCCAAGTGGCAGTGGACTTCGATGAACGTGGATGTGCTCGCCCCGGATGCCGCGGTTATGACGAGCACATATCGCGTCCCGCACCTGACGCCAATGGGGATGAATCACGTCATTGCCGGTGCGTGGACGGCGGTGTTTCAGAAACGGGGTGGCCGATGGGTGATCATCCAGGAGCATCTTTCGGACGTGCAGAGCAATCCGAATCTCCAGATGAACATGAACCCGCCACAGGGCAACCCCTGAAGCTTTACTCTTCCGGACCGCCCCCAGTCGCGCTAACCGACGACTTGAGCTGCTGACCCAAGTCCGCTTCGCCGCTGATGATGGCGCGCCATGTCATCTCCGGACCTCTCCGGAAGCCCTTTTGGGTGACCTTAACTCCCTCTGGTGAGATCGCCACCATGTAGGCCTTTCCGTCGATCTCGATTTCGCGCTTCAGGGTTTTTTCTAGTTTTGTCGCCATGCCCCCTCCGGGGAGTTAAATGTGGGTTGGCGGTATAATACGCGCTCCGGGCCCCGCCTACGAGCCCCCGCCCCATCTCCGTCTTTTTGCGAGGCTTTAATGTAGCCTGCCCAAAGGCTCGTTCGTCCTGTAATTACACGGAGAACGAATGGCTTTTATGGCTCTACAGGCCCCGGGCGATGACAGCGCCCACCTTATCTACGAATTCGAACGCCGCGCCTACCCCGTCAGGAACTCCTTACTGACAATTGGGCGCGATGCCGCGAGCCATATCCTCATTCGCGAGCCCGCCGTTTCGCGAAATCACGCCGAGTTGCGGTCGGAGGATGGCAAATTCGTTCTTCATCCGTGTGGCGTTAATCCTACCAGCGTCAACGGAATGACACTCGCCGAGCCCCGATCCCTCGCCGAGGGCGACAAGGTGGAAGTGGGGTCAGCAATACTGACTTTCACGACGAAGCGGCTCCCCCTGGGCGTCGCGGTGATCGAGCCCGCCGGAGCGAGCAAGCGCGAGAAGGACATCAACACCCGCCGGAACACCATCAAGCATCCGATCCTGGCAGGCGATCTCGATCCCGATTCGCCGCGCAGGGTTCCGACCAATATCATCATCGGAGCCATTGCGGTGATCGTGGTGATTCTGTACCTGCTCGGCCGGTAAGGTACCGCTCGCTCCACCGCTAATCACAACTAAGAACGAAGCTGCCACCCGCTGCCCGCGGGTCGCTTTTCGCTGCGCGCGCAGGCAGGCGGGACAATTCGTAGTGGCGGTCTGGGAAAACTGATCCGCCACCACAATCTGTCCGTGGGTAGTCAGCGGGTAGCGACCAGTGAATAGCGGGCGGCGGGTAGCAGCGTAGTTCTCAGTTTGCAGTCGCAGTTTAGTTCAGACCTCGTCCGCGAACCTCGCGAGCACCATTTTCTCGAGCTGCACCTTCAACGGCTCCAGCTCGATGGTCTCGAGAACATCGGCGGCGAAAGCGTACGTCAGGAGTATCCGCGCCGTTTCCGGCCCGATGCCACGGCTGTTGAGATAAAACATCGCCTGCTCATCGAGCCTTCCCACCGTCGCGCCGTGGGTGCACTTCACATCGTCGGCGAATATCTCGAGCTGCGGCTTGGTATCGACACGAGCGCCGGGTGAGAGCAGAAGATTGTTGTTGCTCTGCTTTCCGTCCGTCTTCTGTGCCTCGGGGTGGACGTAGACCTTTCCATTGAATACCGCGTGCGAACGCCCGTCGAGGACTCCCTTGTACACCTCGTGGCTGGGGCAGTTGGGAGCGATGTGCTCGATGCTCGTCTGGTTGTCGATGTGCTGGGTGCCGTCAGTGAGATACAGGCCGTTGAGCGTGCAGGTCGCCGCATCTCCATCGAGGGACGTGTAGATATTTGTCCGCGCGAGCGAGCCGCCCACCGCGAATGAGAAGGAGTGGAGCTGGCTGTCACGCGCCTCGCGGATTTGCACCGTGCCGACGTGGAACGCGCTCTCGCTCTCGCGCTGGAGCTTGTAGTGATCGAGGTGCGCGCCTTCGCCCAGGG
>JBGQIT010000287.1:0-4332 GCA_041498575.1 Gemmatimonadaceae bacterium | reverse complement strand
AGACACTGACACCATTTTTGCCGGTTTGCAGATGGGGAACGGAATCTTCGACGTATCCCCGGACGCGGAGCGACTGGTCTACTATGCGGGATCGGTTGAGACAACGCTGTCAACGATCGACGTCGGTCCGACCCCGCCGACACGGTTGCCGGCCACTCAAATATTGTCGTCGACAACGCGGCTGAGGGGACGAATATCACCCGCGGGAGACAGGACTGTTCTCGCGCGCGACGCTCCGCGAGGCGGCGCCCACGCGTCTCAGTTTTCTCTGATTGCACGCAACGGCGGCGCCGAGTCTCCACTTCCGGTGGCAGCGGAGAACCTCCTCGATTTTGAATGGTCTCCCGATGGAGCCAGCGTGATGTATCTACACGAGATCGGAGGAAACAAAATCCGGCTTATGGAAACGGACACCACGGGGCGCCGGACGCGTGAGATTGCACGGTTCGAGCAAGCCGCCGCGACTTATTTTTTCCCGCTGGCGGATGGAGCGGTGTGCATTATGCCGGGGGGACGTCGTTCATTCTCGATAATTCGCCGCTCCGGCAAGCGAGACGTGACGTGGCATGTGCCCGACTGGATCAGCGAGCTCGGTAGCATCTCGCCCTCTCCCGACGCGAAATCACTGGCTGTCGAGGGCATGAATCGCTCGATCGACTCGGTCGTCGTGGGAACTGTAGATATCGATACCGGCCGGTTTACCAGAATCGGAATTGTCGCCGGCTCCGATCCTCACAAAATCAAGTGGCTGGAGGACGGCAGCATGATGTTCATTCTTCGCGAACCGCAGGGCGCTTTTGCGCTTTACAGGATTGCTCGGGGCACGCCGGCCAGCAGAGTCGGAAGCCTGCCATATACTCAAGCGGACTTCAGTGTGTCCAGCGACGGCAACCACGTGGCGGCGTTCGGCTACAGCGACAAGAACGACGTATACATGATCCGAAACTTCGGTAAGATGCTGCGACGATAACAACCCGCTCTACGGCCGTTGCAGGCTCCGCGTCACCGCCATCCTAACCCCCATCAATCATGAAAATAGATCGTCGTGGTTTCCTGGTAGCGTCGTCTTCGGCACTCGTGTTGGGGAAAGCCAAGCTCTCGCCGGCGACATTTGAGCAACCGTCCGAGACTCCTGAGCCGCCTGAGATCGACCGAAGAATCGAGGCCAGAGAGGTAACGGTCTACACCACCGCCGACAAAACCAATTACCGCCTCTCTGCTACCGACAAGCTGACATTCAAGCCTATGGGTCAGCCGCTCGAGACCCAGGTCTGTGTCTTCGTCGATCCATCGAAGAGAGCTCAGACGTTCCTGGGAATCGGTGGTGCGCTAACGGATGCCTCCGCTGAGACCTACGCAAAGCTTCCGGCGGCCAAACAGCGCGAAATCATGGATGCCTACTTCGATCCCAACAAAGGCATCGGCTACACGCTGGGAAGAACCAACATCCACAGCTGCGATTTCTCGAGCGGCAGCTACACCTACGTCAACGAAGGCGACAAGGAGCTCAAGTCCTTCAACGTCGACCACGACAAGCAATTCCGCATTCCCTTCATTAAGAAGGCGATGGCCACCGCCGGAGGAAAACTCAATCTCTTCGGCAGCCCGTGGAGTCCACCAGCATTCATGAAGACCAACAATGACATACTACACGGTGGAAAACTGAAACCGGATTCTTATGCGTCCTGGGCCAACTACTACACGAAGTTCATCAAGTCATACGAACGCGAAGGAATTCCCATCTGGGGCATCAGCGTTCAGAATGAGCCCATGGCGACGCAGAGATGGGAGTCGTGCATCTACTCCGCCGAAGACGAACGCGACTTCCTGAAAAACCACCTCGGCCCCACGATGAAGAGGGAAGGGCTGGGCGACAAGAAGATCATCGCCTGGGATCACAACCGCGATCTCATCTATCAGAGAGTCAGCACCATCCTCGCCGACCCAAAGGCTGCCCAGTACGTATGGGGCATCGGCTTTCACTGGTACGAGCCGTGGAGCGGTGGCGACCAGATGTTCGACAACGTCAAGCTCGTGCACGAGACTTTCCCGAAGAAGAACCTGATCTTCACCGAAGGCTGCGTCGATTCCTTCAAGGCCGAGGATCTCCACAACTGGCGACTCGGCGAAGCGTACGGACGTTCGATGATCAACGACTTCAACGACGGTGCCGTTGGCTGGACAGACTGGAACGTATTGCTGGACGAACAGGGTGGGCCAAATCACGTTCAGAACTTCTGCTTCGCCCCGGTTCACGCGAATACGAAAACGGGTGAGATCACCTACACAAACTCGTATTACTACATTGGACACTTTTCAAAGTTTGTCCGCCCGGGCGCGCGGAAAATCGCCAGCGCACCCAGCAGAAGTGCACTGCTTTCCGCCGCCTTTGTGAATCCTGATGGAAAAGTGTCGGTGGTGGTGATGAACAAAACCGATCAGAAGATTTCCTATTTTCTCTGGCTGGACGGCAACGCCGCGGAAGTCGCTAGCCTACCCCATTCGATTCAGACGCTCGTGTTCTGACGTGCGGGGCACAGCACGATTCTCGCACGATAGAGGCAGCAAAGGAGCACACAATGAGTAAAGCCACGCTCGGCGGCCGGTTCACTTTTCCCGGCACGTCATTGACGGTCAACCGGATTGGGTACGGCGCGATGCAGCTGGCCGGACCCGGCTTATGGGGGCCGCCCAAGGATCCGGATGCTGCCATCGCCCTCCTTCGCGAGGCCGTTGAAACAGGTGTGAACCATATCGACACCTCCGACTACTACGGCCCACACGTCACCAATCAAATCATCCGGCAGGCTCTGCACCCATATCCGAAAGAGTTGGTGATCGTCACCAAGCTCGGTGCTCGCCGACCGCCCGACAGGTCGTGGCAGCCCGCCATCTCGCCGCAAGAGCTGACCGCTGGTGTCCACGATAACCTCCGCAACCTCGGCCTCGACGCCCTCGACATCGTCAACTATCGAGTGATGGGGTCCGGCCACGGCACGGACGAAGGATCGATCGCCGAGCAGGTGTCGGTGCTGGCTGATCTCCAGCGGAAGGGACTAATCCGCCACATCGGCGTGAGTAACGCCACTGCCACCCAGTTGGCCGAAGCGCAGACGATCACCGACATCGTGTGCGTGCAGAACAATTACAACCTCGCCCATCGGCACGACGACGCCCTGATCGACGACCTGGTCCGACAGAACATCGCGTACGTGCCGTTTTTCCCGCTCGGCGGATTCACGCCGCTGCAGTCGTCCACCCTATCGACTGTCGCGGAGCAACTCGGTGCCACGCCGATGCAGGTCGCGCTCGCCTGGCTGCTGCACCGGTCACCCAACATCCTGTTGATCCCTGGCACATCGTCACTCGCCCATCTTCGCGAGAATCTCGCCGCCGGGCAATTAGCTCTGTCGTCGGAGACGTTGACGGAGTTGGACGGGATCGCCGGCGCGTCAATGTCGATGAAGCATTAGTTAACGTGTCCCCACTGATGCAACGAAAAGCGCTGACAAAGGTGGATCGCTGAGCGCAGCCGTTAACATCCGCCCGGCAGCGCCCGCAGACGTCCCGACTATTGGCCGACTCGGCGCACTTCTCGTCCGCGAGCACCACGACTTTGACCCTGAGCGCTTCATCGCAGCGACATCGCGGACCGAGAAGTCATATGGCTCGTTTCTCGGGACGCAGCTCGGGGAACCGAACATCGTCATCCTCGTCGCCGAGCAGGACGGCGAGGTGATTGGCTATACGTACTCGGGCGTTGAAGGCACCGATTACATGTCCCTGCGCGGGCCGGCGGGTGCGATGTACGACATCGTGGTCGATCCAGCCCATCGCAAGCAGGGCGTCGGTCGGATGCTGGTCGACGCGACGCTCGAAGCGCTCAAGGCCAGAGGTGCGCCCCGTGTCGTACTCTCGACGGCGGAGCAGAACGCCGCCGCGCAGCGCCTGTTCGATCGCGCCGGCTTCCGGCGCACGATGGTCGAGATGACTCGGGAGCTGAACGACCAGGGTTCAACGTGACGCGTGGAACCGCAGACAAACGGGACTCGGTAACGCGATCCGCTCGCGCGTCGGCGTCAACCGGCCGCTCTCCTGATCGCGGCTGAACACGACGATGGAGTCGGACCGCTGATTGGCGACGAGTAGCCACCGGCCGGTGGGATCCAGACTAAAATTGCGCGGCCAGTCGCCCTCTGTAGAAACCATCTGCTCCAGCGTGAGCGCGCCCGTTGATTCCGCCACGGAGAACACGGCGAGACTATTGTGGCCACGATTCGACACGTACAACGCGCGGCCGGATGATGCGACGTGGATGTCGGCCGGGTAATT
>JBGQIT010000286.1:0-4341 GCA_041498575.1 Gemmatimonadaceae bacterium | reverse complement strand
TGAACCCGAAGCGCGACCGACATTGTGCCTCGCGCTCCGTTCTCCTCGCGAGCCGCCGCGCGTACCTCGTAGTCACCATCCGGAAGGACGATGACGTGCGAATCGCCGAACACGAGGTTCGCGTCCGTTGTCGAGAATCGAACCCGGGATCGATCGAGAGTGGTCGCGAAGCGCCGCGTCGCTCCGTCCTGCTCCCTGAGGGTGATTCCGATCTTGCCGCCCCATTTGGTGCCCGTGACGTCCCCACCGACGATGAACGAGATGAACGCCCAGCGCTTTTGGTCCGGCGACAACACGTTGAAGTAGTGCCATTCCGCCCACGTGTCTCTATTGGCAACGCTGTCCGAAGGCAGGTGAAAGTGGTCGATCTCGTTTCGCAGCTCGAAGGCCGTCGGCACGATCCAGCGGCGGTCACCGTCGTCGTTCTCCCATTTTCCACTTACGATTTCCGGAGCGGCCCCAACTGCTCTCGTCGCCGCCGGAATGTCCCCACTCGCGTGAACCGGGAATTCGCGACCGTCTGCCGTGTGCACGTAGAGCAGTCTCCCTTCGATCTGCGGCGCCACGGCTGCGATCTCCCCTCTGTACCTGGGCGATGCCAGCACCTGCCGGTAGAGAAAGGACGCATGATCGATCGAGAAGAAGAGCCCGCCGATGCCCCCCGTCTTCATCACTTCCACATCGAGCCCTTCCGGCAGCACGGTAATGGTCCCACCGCCCACCAGCTTCTCGTTTCGCGCCTGCGACAGCATCGCTTCGCCGATCGAGAGCAGCACAATCATCACCGCGACGCCCACTCCAAAGCCGACGAAGAGCAGCACGGATCGCCAGGGTCTGTAGGTAATGTTGCGGAGCGCCAGCTGCCCGATCATGCGTCTACCACCCTGCCGTCACGCATGTGGATCTTCCGACGCGCGGCACTCGCCAGATCTTCGTCGTGCGTCACGACCACGAGAGTCGTCCCGTCGCTGTTCAGCCGCTGAAACAGCGAGATGATCTCCGTGCCAGTCCGGGCATCCAGCTCGCCCGTGGGCTCGTCCGCGAGTAGGAGCGCCGGGCCATTCGCCAGGGCGCGCGCGATCGCGACGCGCTGCTGCTCGCCCCCCGACAGCTCTGAGGGACGATGACGCCCGCGATTGCCGAGCCCCACATAGTTCAACAGCTCCGCTGCCCTCTGGTTTCGTTCCGCTTTCGGCACTTTCGCCTCCGCCATCGGAAGCGCGACGTTCTCGAGCGCCGATAAAATCGGCATCAGATAGAAGCGTTGAAACACGAAGCCGATGTTCCGGAGCCGGAATTGCGTCGCCTCCCGATCGCTCATCGCATCGACGCGCTTACACGCGATCGCCACGGTACCGGACGTCGGCTGGTCGATCACGCCGATCAGATTGAGCAGCGTCGATTTTCCGCAACCGGAAGGACCGACGATCGCCACGTAATCTCCACGCTCGACATCCAGCGTTACGCCCTGGAGCGCGTGCACACGCTCGGCGCCCAGGGCATAGTCGCGGCGAACATCCCGCAAGGAGACAATGGGCGATTCAACGACAGCGCTCACGCGATCGCCTCGCGCCGCAGAGATTCCGCGATCGGCAGCGACGCCGCGCGCCATGCAGGATAAATACCGGCGCCGATCCCACTGACGATCAGAAGCCCGAGAGCTGACCACGCCGCTCTGGGCTGGAAGAGAAAGAAGTCGATCGCCATCGGCAGTCCGGGAAACGCGGAGAGGATGGTGTTGAGATAGCGCGCCGTGACGAGCCCAAGTGCAAGGCCGAGCATAGCTCCGGCGAAGCTGATCGCAACGCCCTCCAACACGATTTGCTCGACGACGTGTGATCGCGACACGCCGATCGCGCGCATCACCGCGATCTCTCCGGCGCGCTCGTTCACCGAGACCGTCACCAGAGTTGTCACGAGCAGAAATCCGACGAACAGGCTAACGGCGCCGAGTATCAGCGCGAGCTGCCGGAAGTAGCTGAGTCGCTCGTCTACCTGCGCGATAGCCGTCGCGATGGAGATCGCGGTCACGTTTGGGAGCTGCTCGTCGATCCAGTCGCGAACCTGCTCCGCATTCGCGCCGTTCCGCACGCGCACCATGAACAGCGACGCACGGTCTCGCAACTGCCCGTTCATCCCCTCGAGCGTCTCCCGCCGCATTGCCGCCGACGATTGATCGTTCGCGCCGTAGATGAACTTCACTCGACCTGTCACGACGAGCTTCCGTTGACCGGAATAAGTGCGCGTCTGCGGGTCGTACCCGGTCGCGACGTTGAGTGTGTCTCCAACGCGGACGCCGAGCTGGCGCAACAAATGGTCGTTGACGACAATGGCGTCTGGCGTCGTGACGTCGCGCCCCGACAGCAACTCGTAGTCGCCTTGCACTCTCGGGTCGATCCCAAGCGCGGACCCGCTCACATCGCGATTGGCGGCCAGGACGTGAATCGATGCGCCAAGCACGGGACTGATCTCCCGGATGTCAGGATTCTTTCGCAGAGTGGCAGTAATTGCGCTCACGCCAGGGATCGTCGCGTCGGTGTCGAAGGGAAGCGTCCCCTTCGGAGCAAGCCGGATCTCGAATCCGCGCGACAGCAGCAGCTCGCGGAAGGATTCGCGCATTCCCGTCGCCAGCATCACCATGTCCAGCAGCATCGCCGCGGCGACTG
The DNA here is from genome assembly GCA_041498575.1 of Gemmatimonadaceae bacterium. Lineage (GTDB taxonomy): Bacteria > Gemmatimonadota > Gemmatimonadetes > Gemmatimonadales > Gemmatimonadaceae > UBA4720. Next base: position 1,675 of record JBGQIT010000286.1, on the reverse strand, counting down.
CAACGCCCAGTACGGCGAGGGCCGTGCGGGCGCGATGTCTGATCAGAGAACCCTGCGCGAGCGCTGCTCTCACTCAGCGCCCAAAGAGTGCGAGCGGCGGCGTCCGCACGAGCCGAAGGGACGCCAATACCCCCGCCGTGATCCCGAGTACGAGCGAGAGCGATACCGCGAAGGCAACCGTCGGGGGAGTCACGATCGAGAAGGCAAGCGGCGTGCGATAGAGCGCCTGATAATGCCAGTTTACGAGTAGCGATGCCGCCCATCCGAGTACGACTCCGAGCGCGCTCCCGAGCACCGCGACCAGAGCGGCCTCGATGACGATGGCGCGCATCACCGTCGCCCGGGAAATTCCCATCAGCCGGAGCGCCGCGATGTCACGCCGGCGCTCTTCGACCTTCAGCACCATGATACAGAGAAGAAACACCGAGCTGGCGACGATGGTGATGATCCCGATCGCGCGGTGGAAGCGGCTCACGACCTGGAAAGTGCGCGAAGTCTCGACGGCGATGTCGCGGGACCGATACGCCTGAAAGCCGAAGGCGACGCCGTTGATCCGATCGATCAGGCGCGGAATGTCGGCCGCCGGCGTTGTCGCGATCGCGAATCGATCTACCCGGTCGCCGTATCCGGCTACTGCTTGCAATTGGTCGAGGTGCATCCAGACGCGGAGATCCCCGCGCGCCACTTCGGACGGATCCGCTCCCCGCCGCGCGATCGCGCCGACGATAACGGTGTCGCCGGCAGTTCCGGGACGCGCCGAGATCGAAACGCGGTCGCCGACTTTCAGGTGGGCTCGCTCGGCGAACGCGTCATCGATCGCAACCGTCCGCTGCTGCGGCGCTACCGCCATCGCGGGCGTGCGGCCAACCGATGATGAGTCTTGTATGAGGAACGAGGCGAGCAGAAATGCGAGCAGCACGCCCGAAAGCTAGCCGCGCTTCCCTGCCCTGTCTGCAACTGGAGCGACGAGCACGTGCGCCGCCAGCACGGGCCCGATCGACATCTCCTGTCGTCCGGCGCCAAGCGTGATCGGCCCATCGTAGGGCGCGCGCGACTTGACCGTGACGCGCTTGCCAGGCAGGATGGATAGCTCGCCCAGATACCTCAGCATCTCCGGATCCTCGTCCGCAACCCGCACCACGACTCCGGACGCTCCGACGGCGAGATCCGCCAGCGATTTGTACTCGGTCTCGTCCACCGAGCCGTCTCTCGTGGGAATCGGAGCGCCATGTGGATCGACTTCGGGTTCCCCGATCGTCGCGGCCATTCGGTCCACCAGCTCGTCCGACGCCGCGTGCTCGAGCCTTTCCGCCTCCTCATGCACGCGATCCCACTGATAGCCGAGCGCCTCGGCGAGATAAGCTTCGATCACGCGATGACGACGCAGCGTACGGAGCGCCGCGCGGCGACCGCTTTCGGTGAGCTTCACTCCGTGATAACGCTCGTAGGCAAGTAACCCCTGGTCGGCGAGGCGACGCACCATACCACTTACTGATGCGGGTGCGAGCGCCAGACGCTGGGCGATTTCATTGGTGGCGGCTGCACCGGTCCCTTTCCCGATCGTGTAGATCGCCTTGAGGTAATCCTCGACCGGCGCGGTGAGCGGTTCGCGCCCGCGAACCCGCGACGCTTCCCGCGCGGCGCTCATAATGCCGGCCGGGGCGTCGAGGGGCTC
>JBGQIT010000285.1:0-4358 GCA_041498575.1 Gemmatimonadaceae bacterium | reverse complement strand
GCTCCAGCAGCTCCGCGGGGAACCAGAGCACACGTTTGGCCTCGTGCGCCGCCATCAACTCCACCACCAGGGGCCCGAGGTCAGCGAGCACCTCGATCTTAGACAGCGTTTCTTCTTCTACTGGATTCACTCGCGACCTCGGACAGGATTAACGACGCGGCGACAGCCCCGCTGACGGCACGGAGAAGTAGAAGCTACCCAAACACACGTCGCCGCGCGCGTCCTGAACGGGCTCCGGCGGCATGCCCTTTTAACATAAGCCTCACACAAGTGGGAGAAAAGTAGAAATCCACAATCCCTTCCCGGAGGCGGGCAGTTCGTCCTCGCCCGGAAATTGCGGCCTGACGCTTGCGCATCAGGATTACTCACTCAGACGCGGTCCGCGTCAGGACAATCCACCGCTCGCAGGATGGATGTCCACCGGCCACGACTGACAAACTCGAATATTCGCGGCAGGAGATTGATAATGGCAGACCAGGCCGACAACAAAGGGGACAGGATGGACGAGCGAAGCATACGCAGCAGCGGAGTGGGAGGCGGCGGTAGTGGAACGATCAGTGGGACGAGAGGAGAGAGCGGAGCGGAGACACGCAGTACAGGCGGTGTGAGTCGCAAGACTCCCCGCGGATTCGCGGCGATGGATCCCCAGGCGCAGCGCGCAATCGCGGCGAAAGGTGGGCGCGCCGCCCACCAGAAAGGAACCGCGCACGAATTCACGAGTGAAGAGGCCAGAATCGCGGGAAGAAAGGGTGGTGAAGCATCCCGCGGCGGTCGCCGGTCGGGCGAAGCGAGCGACAATAACAACTGACCGACCAGGCCGGACACAATCGAACGAGGCACGGATCTCTCCGTGCCTCTTCGTTTTTTCGGGACCCAGCTTCTTCGGCCAGAACCGATCGTGCCCTGTACTGTTTCTCGGTGTGAATCCGCAATCTACCTCGTCGCAAATTCGATCTGAAATGCTGGCGGAACTTGTGGTGTTCGGCCCCGTAGTTGCATCCACATGTTTCTGGTAGAGAAAGCCCGCTCGTTACTCCTCCAAGCCGTAAAATGATGGACCCCGGGCCACAACCCACCGCTGACGACCTCCGCGAGTTTTCGCGCCAAGCGCGCGACGCCGGGAGGAGTCCCCGAAATCAACTGGCCACCACGGAAATTGCGGATGCCCCGGTAAGGCGGGACGAACGCGAGGACCTCATATCGGCCCTCGAGGAGCTTCGCATCGCCGACGAAGAGCTGCGGGCGCAGAGCGAGGCGTTTGCTGCCACGAGTCGCGCCCTGGATCAGGAACGCCGCAAGTTTCGCGAGCTGTTCGATTTCGCGCCCGACGCATATCTCATCACCGATCTGTACGGAACGATACGCGAAGCGAATGTCGCCGCCGGGCGGCTGCTCGGCCTCGAGCCGAAATTTCTCGTCGGAAAGCCGCTGCCGTCATTCTTTGAGGAACCGGCGCGGAAACAGTATCCCGAACAACTCGAGCAACTCTGTGACCGGGACCGCCTCGACGATTGGGAGATGTGGCTTCACCCCAGACACGGGACGTTGGCCAGAGTCTCCGCCTCGATCGCCCGATCATCGAGAAACTACCTGGCTGCTGAATATCGCTGGATCATCCACGACGTCACCGCCCGGCGACAGGCGGAGGAAGCGATTCGGGAAGAAAAACGCGAGCTCGAGCTGCGAGTCAAATCAGGAACAGTTCAGCTCGCCGCCGCGCAACGGATCAAGGACGACCTGCTCCTGAGCGAGCGCAAGGCGCGCGAGGAGGCGGAAGCGGCCAATCGTGCGAAATCCGACTTCCTCGCTCTGCTCAGCCACGAATTCCGGACCCCGCTGCAGGCGATATTCGGATACACTGAGCTGCTCGAGCACGAGATTCACGGCCCGCTCACCCATGCGCAGCGCCGCGATCTCCAGCGAATTCAACAGAGCCAGCAACTTCTGCTTGGATTGATCACGGCGATACTCGACTTCGCCCGGATCGAAAGCGGCCAGGCGATCGAGATGAACCTGGCTCCAACCGCATTGAACGAGATTCTTGGCAACATGGAAGGATTGATCGGTTCTCAGCTCGAGACGAAGGACCTCAAGTACCAGTATCGCTGCGACGACGTGTCCACTGCCGCGCGTGCAGACGCCGCGAAGGTGCAGCAGATCGTGCTGAACCTTCTCGCCAACGCGATAAAGTTCACGCCGTTCGGCGGCAGAATTTTACTCGAGTGCGAATCCGAGCCGGATGCAGTCGCGATTCACGTCATCGACAGCGGCATTGGAATCCCCGTCGACAAACTGGAGGCCGTATTCCAGCCGTTCGTTCAGATTCGGGCGAGGAACGCCTTGAGCAACGGCACCGGACTCGGACTCGCGATCAGCCGCAGACTCGCAAACGCCATGGGTGGTTCGCTCACCGCGGTGAGTGATCTGGGCAAGGGCTCCGACTTCACTCTCCGGCTCCAGAAGGCTTAAACGGCGAAATAGCCGCCCGCGACGCAGGGAAAAGCTCAGGACGCTGCCGAGCCGGCGGCTGCTCCCACGGGGCCCTTCACAGAGCACTGCTCCAGCATGTCCACCAATTCGTGCATCGTCGTGATCCCACGATCGCGAGCGTAGTACCTTCGGATCTCCTTGTATCGCTCGTCTTTGGGGAGAAGTAGTCCCTTCTCCAGCACCCATTTCTGCAGCGGGCTCGGCCGCGGCCCCCACCAGCCGCAATCCTGGAATTTGTTGTTGAGCAGGATCACGATCGGGATCGATCGCGATTTTCCGGTGAGGTGGCTGTCCATGATGTCCAGGTTTTCATCACGGGCGAGAATGCGCATGTCCATGTTGCTCACCGACTCGGCGAGCTTCGCAACGACCGGAACGATGTTCACAGAATCGCCGCACCAGTCCTCGCTCAGCACCAGCAGGTGCCAGTGCCCACCGATTGCCTCGACGCGCGCGGATATCTCGAGCGGGATTACGACGTGGTGCGTGATCCCTGCCCACATCGCCTGGTCCTTGATCGGACGAGCCATGAACTCGCCGAACGTTTCCCCTTCACAGTATCGTGCCTTGGTTATCATCTGATTTGAATTCTAGCGAAGCATGTCGACGTGAGTGATTCCGTCCTCCTCGTACGGATCGGAGACGGTCTTGAATCCGAGGCCGAGGTAGAAATCCTCGAGCCGGCGCTGCGCCGCGATCCTGATGGGCTGGCCCGGCATCAGGGAGTCGATACGTCGCAAAGCTTCAGCCATCAACGCTCTGCCCTTGCCGGTTCCCCGCACTTCCGGCGCGGTGACGACTCGTCCAATCGATGCTTCATCGTAGCGCACTCCCGGCTCGAAAATGCGCGCATACGCCACGAGTACTCGCCCGGTCGAGCGCTGCGACCAGCCGAGCAAATGCCAGGCGTTGGGATCGCGTCCGTCGGAGTCGGGATAAGGGCAGTTCTGCTCGACTATGAAAACCGCCTCGCGAAGCCGCACGACGGCGTAGAGATCGGCCGCCGTCAGCTCGCTGAAGCGGGACCACTGCCAGAAAAAATCGTCCGGGCCCCGCGAGCCGATGGCGGGGTTCGAAGCGGGTCGCGCGCTTGTCTTACTCATTACCGGTGCCTATTCTGAGCCGTTGAACCGTCCTCATCCGATAAAAATAACATGCAAAGAAGCCCGTTCGGCCTTCTCATCCCCGGAGTTCTACTCGCAGCATCGTGTTCGCCTCCGCCGTCTTCGGCCCGGGTGGAGCCGCGACCGATCGCCTTCACGGTCGCAACCGATGTCACCCTGGGCCTCGCGCGCGATCCGGCCCTCGCTGCCGCCATCGGAGACATCTCGGCGTCGGAGATTCGAGCAACGGACTCGACGCTCGTCTCCTTCGGCACTCGCCACACGATGAGCGATACGCTCAGCAACACCCGCGGAATTGGAGCGGTGCGCCGGTATCTGTTCAACAAGCTGGATGGGTACAGCAAGGCGTGCGGGGGATGTCTCCGCGTCGAGTACGATCCGGCAATGATGGAGATGCGCGGTCATCCCCAGCGGCCAGTGGTCAACGTAGTCAATGTGCTCGCCTGGCTGCCGGGCCGCGATACCACGAGGGTGCTGGTGATGGGAGGCCATTACGATTCGTGCATCTGCTCGCGCAGTGATCTCGGGCCGCTGGCGCGATTCGAAGCGACACAGGACGCGCCCGGCGCCGACGACGATGGATCCGGCACTTCGGCGATCGTGGAGCTGGCGCGGGTATTCTCGAAGCATTTCCCGCATGGCCTCGAAGCGTCTGTCATCTTCGTCGCGTACTCAGGCGAGGAAGAGGGACTGTACGGTTCGACGCACCTCGCCCAGAGACTTCACGCTGCCGGTTACAAGGTC
>JBGQIT010000284.1:0-4372 GCA_041498575.1 Gemmatimonadaceae bacterium | reverse complement strand
GGCTCTCCAGGATCGAGGAGGATTACTCGTCGGCGCTCGAAAACGCCGAGGAATCGATGCGCTATCTGCGGCACGAGGCGGGGCATGCGTTCAACTATGCGTATCGTCTGTACGACCGGTCCGACTGGCGAAAGATGTTCGGCCCCTACTCTCGCCCATACCGTGAGCGCTATCGCGCCGATCCCTTTTCCCACGAGTTCGTCCGGCACATCCACGGCTGGTATGCGCAAAAGCATCCGGACGAGGATTTTGCGGAGACATTCGCGGTATGGCTCACACCGGGTCTGGACTGGCGGCGCGCCTACGAGGGATGGGGAGCGCTCGCGAAGCTCGAGTACGTGGACAAAGTGCTGAAGGAGATTGCGCACCAGATTCCGGAGGTTCCGGAGCCATCGGAGGATGATCTGCCCGTGACGGCAATGCAATACACCGTCGCCGAGCACTACAAGGAAAACGAGGAGAGCATTCCCATCCGCGATCAGCGGATCTTCGACGGGGACCTGAGCACGATCTTCGTCACCGTCGAGCATGCTCCCGGCGCCGCGTTGGCCGCTGACTTCATCTCCCGGCACCAGCGTGAGATCGTCACTCGCATTTCGTACTGGACCGGGGAGAACGCGTGGGCGGTGCGCCAGTTCGTGGATTTTCTCGCCGAGCGTGCGGGGGTACTGGGTCTCAGGCTAGGTGGGCTGGAGGCCGCGACGTTGATCGAGCTTACGGCGTTCGGAACCGCGGTGATGATGAACTACCGTCACACCAACGCGATCGACGGAACCGAATCCGCAGGGGGCTCGTGAAGATCACGGTCCTTCACAGCAAGGATGCTCTCGACCCGCCGGTCGAACCTCTCCTCGGGCAGCTCGAAGCCGCGCTCACCGAAAACGGCCACACCACGCGGAGGTTGGCGGTCGACGACGCGGTGCAACCTTTGATCGACGAGCTTACGAAAGAGCAGCCGGAGCTCGTGTTCAATCTTGCCGAGTCATTCAGGGGCAAGAGCGCACTCGAGTCGAACGTCGCGGCGCTGCTCAATCTTCTGGATCTGCGCTACACGGGGTCGAGTCCCGCCGGGCTCATTCTCGCCGGCGACAAAACGCTGACGAAGAAAGTGCTGGCGTTTCACGGGATCCAGAGCGCGAAGTTCGCGACGATGTACCGCGGTCAGGTCGACTGGTCTGGCGACATAAAGTTCCCGCTTCTCGTAAAGCCGCCGCAGGAAGATGCATCGCTTGGCATCACCCAGAAGTCGGTGGTCAACGATGTTAAGGAGTTGCTGGATGTAATCAGCAGCACGCAGCAGGAGTATCAGTCACCGGTTCTGGTCGAGGAGTTCATCGATGGACGGGAATTCTACGTCGGTGTCATCGGGAACAGCAAAGTGGAAGCACTGCCGATAATCGAGCTCGATTTCTCGAAGTTTCCGGCCGGACTTCCGAAGATCGCCAGCTGGGAAGCCAAGTGGGGCGACGACGGCGACGAGAAAGGAGCGCAGTTCGAAGGGACGAAGTCGGTTTTCCCAACCGATCTTTCGGAGGTGCTGACGAACAAGATCCAGCAGGTCGCGATCGATTCCTTCCAGGCGCTTCGCCTGCGGGACTACGCGCGCGTCGATCTGCGCGTCACGGCCGCGGAAGAGGTTTACGTGATCGAGGCGAATCCGAACTGCTACCTCGAGCAGAACAGCGAGTTCGCGCGCTCGGCCCAGAAGGCCGGGCTGGAGTACCCGGCGTTGATCTCGCGAATCGTTGAATTGGCGAGCGCGCGTTATTCGCGATGATCGACCAAGAGACAAAAAAGCCGGCTCACGCCGGCTTTTTTGTTTTGTTTGTCTCGAAGCGAGCTACCTGCGCTTACTACGCGCGGCCTTGCGTGCTGCCTTGTTCCGCGCGCGTGTGCGAGCGCCCTTGCGCGCCGATGCGCTGCGGGCCGCCTTGCTTCCTTTGCGAGGGGCCTTCTTCTTCGCTGCTGCCATGTTGTCTCTCCACGATGAAGTAGAACTCTCACCAACTCCCTGGTGGAACCGGCGAGTCCTGCATCGCGTCCTGACCGGCACGCGAGCCACCAACCGAACCGACTGCGTCGACGAGCTCGCATCGCTGCTCGTAACTCGTCGCGAATATAGAATGCAAGAGATGTGCGTGCAATGCTTTTTGTCGTCGATTTCTCCGACGTGCTCGTCACTTCCAAAAACGCTTCGCAACTGGCAGGTTAAGACTCCTCGCGTGAAAAAACTTCTTCTCGATTCTCAACGGAGTAGCAGCTCTTGAAAGCGCTGGTAAAGGAATCCGCGGCACCCGGTTTCAAACTGAAGGACGTCGAGGAGCCCAGGATTCGTGAAGACGAAGTTCTCATTCGTGTCCGGCGTGCGGGAGTCTGCGGCACCGATGTGCACATCTACGACTGGGACGCATGGGCGAAGGGTCGATGCAAGCCGCCCTTCGTCGTCGGGCACGAGTTCGCCGGCGACGTGGTTCAGGTCGGCCGGCTCGTCACCGATGTGAAAGAAGGAGACCGCGTCACGGCGGAAGGGCACATCGTCGATGGTCGCTGCCTGCTCTGCAGAACTGGAAACGCACACGTCTGTCCCTTCACCAAAATCATCGGCGTCGATCGCGACGGCTGCTTCGCCGATTACATCTCGATGCCGGCGACGAACGTGTGGCACCTGGATGACAACATCTCCTACGACGTCGGGGGAATTCACGACCCGATGGGAAATGCATTTCACACCGTGCTAACGGCGGAGATTCCGGGCGCGGTGGTGCTCATCACCGGCTGCGGCCCGATCGGAATCTTCGCGGTGGGAATCTGCAGGGCGGCGGGCGCATCGCGAATCATCGCGACCGACATCAACGACACGAGGTTGGCGCTGGCGAAGAGCATGGGCGCCAACGACGCTGTACACCCGGAGGAGGCCGAGAGGATTGTGAAGGGGGCGACCGACGGGCTCGGCGCCGATGTCGTGCTCGAGATGTCGGGAGTGCCGGCGGCGATTCACCAGGCGTTCGCTCTGGTAAGGGTCGGCGGACGCGTGCAGATGCTGGGGATCCCGTCGAAGAAGGTGGACTTCGACCTGGCTACGGAAGTCATCTTCAAGGGTCTGACGATTTACGGAGTGGTCGGCCGCCGCATGTACGAGACGTGGCACCAGATGACGCGATTCCTGCGGTCTGGTGAGTTCGATCCGACGCCCGTCATCACGCACCGCTTCCCACTCACCGAGGCGGATGCGGCGATCGCCGCGATCAAGTCCGGCGAGGCCGGCAAAGTGATTTTCGAGATCGCCTGAACCTATTGAATCACCGAGAGGCTGACGTGGCGCTGAACAAGAATTTCGATTCCGAGCTCAAGGCCGCCATCGAGAAGCTGAGGCAGGATCGCGTCTACAAACGTCTCAACTATCTGGCGTCTCCGCAGGGCGCGCGCGTTCAGATGGAAGGACGCGGAGAGGTGGTGATCCTTTCATCGAACAACTACCTCGGCCTGTGCAACGATCCGGCGGTGGTGGCGGCGGGAATCGATGGCCTGGAAAAATTTGGCGCCGGCACGGGAAGCGTCCGATTCATTTGCGGCACGTTCACGATTCATCGCGAACTGGAGCAGGCGATCGCCGATTTCGTCGGCACCGAGGCGTCACTCAGTTACGTCTCGGCCTGGAACGCCAACGAGGGTCTCACGGCGACGATCGTCGAGCAGAACGATTTCGTCGTATCGGACGCGCTCAACCATGCCTCGATCATCGACTCGATCAGACTCGCGAAGGCGATCACGAAGTGCACGACCGCCGTTTATCAGCATTCTGATCTCGACGACCTGAGATCGAAGCTCGACAGCGCGAAGAGCGCGCGCCGCCGCATCATCTGGACCGACGGTGTGTTCTCGATGGAAGGAAGCATCTGCAAGCTTCCCGAGATCCTGGAGCTGGCGACGGACTACGATGCGATCGTGGCGGTGGATGATTCACACGGAACCGGCGTCCTCGGAGCGAACGGTCGCGGCACAGCCGAGCATTTCGGAGTTCTCGGCGAGGTCGACATCATCACCTCGACGCTGGGGAAGGCGCTGGGCGGCGCGGCGGGCGGGTTCGTGGCGGGTCCGGCGTCGCTGTGCGATCTGCTCACGCAGCGGTCACGACCTCAGCTGTTCTCGAATGCCCTGCCGCCGACCGTTGCCGCCAGCGCGCTCGGAGCAATCGGCCAACTGGAGCACCATCCTGAGCTGGTGAAGAAGCTCCACGACAACACGCGGTATTTCCGCGGCGCGATCTCCGAGGCCGGGTTCAAGCCATTGCCTGGAGAGACCCCGATCGTCCCTATAATCGTGGGGGAGACGGCGACGGCCATCAAGATGAGTGACATGTTGCTGGATGAAG
>JBGQIT010000283.1:0-4414 GCA_041498575.1 Gemmatimonadaceae bacterium | reverse complement strand
GGGAGCTTTCTTGGCCAACACGGCAACTTGGTCCCCTGCGGCCAAATCTCTCGAGACAATCTTCAATTCTGTAACTGGCGTATTGGGCGGGACTGTCACGTTCTGAGAGCCGCCCGCGTACTGGACGACGAGGCTCGACCCGTTGGTGCTGCTTACATTGCCGTTCGACATGCGCGACTGCGACGCCGTTCCATTCGTCATGCGCGACGCCGAGACGTTCCCACTCGTCATTCGGCTCGCTCCAGCGTTCGCGGCCGGCGCCATCATGCGACTTCCTTCGCCCACTCCACGTAGCTCTTCCGGGAAAACGTGAATCTCAGTGGCCCGCTCCGAACCATCGGGCTGCTTCACTGTTGTTACGCCAATGAATGAATTCTCCGTAACCTTGGAAAGATCAGTCGGAACGCGAGTGTAGAGGTGGAAGGGCTGCGACATTGTCACCGTCACGGCACCGGTGTCGGACTTGAGGACGAGCTTATTCGCCGAGGCGCTCACGACAGTCCCTCTAAGCATGATCGGCGCGTCGGGGTTGGGCATCTGCGCACTCTGCGCTACCTGCGTGGTGTCCTGATTTGAATCCGCGCCGCGGTTGCATCCCGCCGCTACGAGCGCAAGGGAAGAACATAGAACCAACGTTCTTGCGCTCCCAGTTAAGAGCATTTTATTGAGCACATTCCCCTCTGTGTAGACGTGCGAAAACGCGAGCTTCAACTTAGTCAATTCCGCACATCTCGTGCTCGCGGCGTGTAAATAAATCGACTCCCTCCCGCGGGGCACACGCACTAAACGATTAGCGCGCCGCCCGGTATCCGGTGAACACATCCCTCCCGAAACTCACCAGCCCGGACTGGCCCGCGTAGCCGAGATGGCGGAGCCCGAACACGTCCTCGACGCTCCGCAGCAGCGAGTAATGGTTGTACGGGACATTCGACACGGTCCCCGGCTTGATGAATCGGGACAAGAGCACCGCCCCGGTGCGACCTCCGCCCGGGCCATTCACCCCAGGTTTTATCGTGTTCGGTCCTGACAGCTCTCTACAGCAGGCCGTCGCATCGATGGTCAGGGCTTCATCGAAGTTGATGATGAGGAGACCATCGGCTCGATACGCCGGTGAATTAATGATGAGCGGAACCCAATGCTGCAAAAACGTGTTGACCGACTCGAGGCTTCCGGGTTCGCCATTGCTGCAGGGCCGATCGTGTCCATCGTGACATAGGTTGGGGACGATGAACGTGTAGTTCGGTGTGCGATCCGCGGATCGCAGCGCGTCGTCCAGTCTGGTGAGCGGGACCACGTGCTGCTTGCACGATGCCGAATCGATAATCGCGTGAAAATAGACGAACGGATTGTGCTTCGTCGCGTATTGGTCGGTTGGTGTGGCCAGCTCCGTCATGTCCGGACTACCAATCTCGGGGTGACCGCATGTCGCCGATTCGCGCGTCGGGTCGTTGCCCATGTCCTCCATGAAGCCGCCCCACGTGAGGCGCTTCGCCTCGAGCTGGTTGGTGATCGTGGCGACGTGTGCGGGATACACGCATCCATCGCCGACGGGCTGCCCATCGCGCGCGATTCCGGTCTCGGCGAAATCGTCGAAGTGCGGGCAGTCAATCTGTGTCTTGGGAGTCGGAGCGACGCCGGCAATCATTGCGAGATAATTGCCGAGGCTGTAGTGCGCGGTGCCGTAGTATTGACGGAGGAATGCGCCAGCCCGTCGTAAAGTGTCGGCGAGGTACGGTGCGCGTGAGTGCGCGTTGAATGTCGTGTCGAATCCCTGATTCTCGAGCACGATCACGAAGACGTGCCGAATGGGCGGCATTGGAGCGCGACGTTGTTGCGCTAGCGCGTGCGTCGCGGTGGCAGTGGCTGAAGCGAAGAAGAGCGAGGCCGCGAGGAGGTGTCGTTGACCGAGACTTATCATTAGACGAGAGGAAAAGGTCAAAAGGAAGCAGCGGGAAATATCGTTCAGTTTTTTATCCGACCATCGCCGGTCGCCTTTGAACGAACGACTCGGCCACCACGCCCTCGGCGCTCCACCGCTTCTTCATGGCATCCGCCACACGCTCCGCTGTGTCCTGCGGCGCGATGGCGACGAGCGTCGGTCCCGAGCCGCTCAGCGTGGCGCCATAAGCTCCGGACGCGCACGCCGCGTCGTGCAAACTTGCCAGGCCGGGCACGAGCGTGCGGCGATACGGTACGTGCAGCACGTCGTCGAGTGCGATCTGCAGCAGTGCGCCGTCACCGGTCGACAGACCGTGGGCGAGCGCAGCGCTCTTGCCCGCCGCTCTCACGGCGACCTCGTGCGGCACCTCGCGCGGCAGGATCGCACGAGCGACAGCCGTCTCAACTGGAAAGGGTGGGATGACGAACACGAATGCGAGGCTGGAATGCACGGGAAGAGGCGCGAACGTCCAATGCCGCGCTTCGAAACTGCCATTGCCGGGAACCCCCAGCACCGCACCGCCGAAGAGCGCAGGGGCGACGTTGTCGGGATGGCCCTCAATGCGCGTGCACAATTCGGCGAGCTGGTGCACGTCGAGCCCGAGCTCCAGCGCTGCGTCGGCGAGGCGCGCTCCCGCTACCAATGCCGCGGATGAAGATCCGAGCCCGCGCGCGACCGGTATCTCGGAGTCCACAAAAAAAGCCAGGCGCTCGGGAACCGCGCGATCGCCGGCCGCGCAGGCGGCGATGAATCCCGCGTAGAGCGCGTCGTCTTCAGGCGGTAGGACGAACGACGCCAAGCTGCCCGCGCGGCGGATCGTGATCGCCGCGCCATCGGAATCCACTTTGTCGTCAGCTTCCACCGAGGCGGTTAGCCAGCGATCGACTGCCATCCCGATACAGTCGAATCCCGCGCCTAGATTGGCGCTTGTTCCCGGGACGCGAACGCGTGCTGTGTGGACGTCTACAATCATCCGTCAGTTCGCCGCGCTGTCGCGAGCACACGTTCCACAGCGCTGAGGTCGGCGTCGATCTCGAGTGGCCGATTGGCGAGCGCGGGAGGCGGTTCGGTATCGCGATGATACTTGAGCAGGATGTCCGAATCCTTCAGAATGTGACCGGTCAGCACGGCGACGACCGTGTCTTTGCGCTGGACGATGCCGCGCGAGACCAGCGCGCGCGCACCAGCGACGCTCGCCGCGCTGGCCGGCTCGCAGCCGACTCCCGATGCGTCCACAACTGCTTTCGCTTCGAGGATCTCGGCGTCTGGAACGTCGATGACGACACCGTTGGTCTCGCGTATGGCACGCACGGCCCGGTCGTACGAGGCCGGATCGCCTATGCGGATTGCAGTCGCCACTGTCGCGGCCTGCACAGTGTGGCGCTCGCGAAAATCATCGCGGAAGCTTGCCGCGAACGGCGCCGCGCCGGAGGCCTGGACCGCGGCGAGTCGCGGCATGCGGTCGATCAACCCCAGCTCCCTTGCCTCGCGGAGCGCCGCACCGAACGCTGAAGTGTTCCCGAGATTGCCGGCCGGAAGCACGATCCAATCCGGCGCCTGCCAGTCGAGTTGCTGGAGCAATTCGAGAATGATCGTTTTCTGGCCGGCGATCCGATACGGATTGATCGAGTTGGCGAGATAGACCCCAAGCTTGTCAGACGCGGCGCGTACAAGACGCAAACAATCATCAAAATCGCCACGGACGAGCAGCGTGCGCGCGCCATAGGCGATCGTCTGCGCGAGCTTGCCGAGCGAAACCTGGCCGATAGGAACCAGCACCAGCGCAGGCAATCCGGCCAGCGCTGCGTACGCCGCGAGCGATGCCGAGGTGTTGCCGGTAGAGGCGCAAGCGACGGCAGGCGCGGAGATGCGGCGCGCCTGGGTGACCGCGACCGTCATTCCGCGGTCCTTGAACGAACCCGTGGGGTTCGCCCCCTCGAGCTTCAGACTGATTGAATTCAGCCCGCACCAGGCGGCGACTCGTTCGCGCCGCACGAGCGGCGTGTTCCCCTCGGGCTGAGTCACGATCTCTTCATCAGTCACGTCGGGAAGGACGAGCTCGCGATAACGCCACACGCCCGACGATTCCGGCACATTCCCGCGTGCTGTCAGGCGCGCGTCGAAAACTCTTCGGAGCGCGGATCCGCGTTCCGTTGGTGGATCATACCGTAGCGAGAACAGTCCACCGCACTTTGCGCATTGCGTCCTCGTGTCGCGCGCCGAAAGCACGGTGCCGCACGCGTCACAGATCTGGACCGTCGCACAGGGAGCCGTCATCGTGACCCCGCAAGCTTGAGGACATCATTCAACACCCCGGCCGCCGTCACCGCCACACCAGCGCCAGGTCCGGTGATCACGATCGGGTTGTCACGGTACCGACTGGTGGTGATCGAGAATTGATTGTCGGTCCCCGTCAGCGCCCCAAGCGAGCTCGCAGCGTGCACGGCGACGAGACCGACGCGAACGCTGTCGCGG
>JBGQIT010000282.1:0-4417 GCA_041498575.1 Gemmatimonadaceae bacterium | reverse complement strand
GGTCGGACCGACGTCGATCGTTGACAGCGTTGTCTCAACCGATCCCGCATAGTAGACCAGTCGCTCCGCGTCCGGGGATACGTCGAAGATTCCGTTCCCCATCTGCAAACCGGCAAAAATGGTGTCAGTGTCTGCCTCAATGCCCGAGGCCGTAACATTCATAGCGAGAATGTCGAACTCGGTGCCACCGAGCTCGCGTTGCGCGGCGATAACCAGCTTTCGTCTGGAAGGCACCCACCGAGGTGCGTAAGCGCGGCCAAGCGAACCAAAGGGCGGTGCGATTCGGTTTATGACGTGACCGCGAAAGTCAGTCAATCGAAGCTCAGGTGCGTTCTCCGAAGTCTTTCCTACCGCCAAAATGAGCCGATCCGGAATGGTCAATCCAACTGCATAATAGGCTGCGCGGCTGTCACGCACCGGAATGCTATCGAGCACGTGACCATCGTGGACCGTGATTCGCCGTACCCAGAACCCATCTGCTCCCTGCAGCGGACCCCCGTGGAGGAACGAGGTATCTCCCGCCAGCAAATCGAAAATGCAGCAGCCAAGAAACCTTGTTTCCCCGCCGAGAGTCGAGACTGCAAACGTGCCGTGGCGCAAAGGGGGATACGAGCCGGCGAATTCGACGAAGCGACCGTCCCTGGTCCACCTGGTCTTATAGATGTATCCGATGTTGCGCGTGAGTACGAGACGACTGCTGCCGTCGGTGTTCTGAATGACCACCTGATAGGTACAGTAACCAGCTCCGTCGCACTCTTTCTCAGCGAAAGCCACCCGTGTTCCATCAGGGGATAGGGACGGTGTGACTGCATTTCCAGTGACAGTCAGCTGAACCCGGTCCGGGGCTGGCGGGGGAGCGGACTTGCGAGCCAGACTCGAGGTGGCAACGATCGCGGCCAGTGTGGCGACCGCGCCACCGATCGCTATTGGATTCCACCGGCGTGAGCGAGATGACAGTTGTTGCGCCGTTCCGGATGGGGCGGTTGCCAGCGCGCGCGCGAAATCACCTGCGTTCGCGTAGCGGTCGGCCGGAAGCTTTGCCAGCGCCTTGGCCACCGCCGCGTCGACACCTTCCGGCACTATGTCGCGAATCACACGAAGCCGCGTCGGGGTTTCGGTCTGGATCCTGGCAATGACTTCCTTTACCGAGGCGCCAGTGTGTGGTGGTTCGCCCGCAAGCATCTCGTACAAGACAACCGCCATCGAGTACACATCGCTGCGAGAGTCAACAACTTGATGTCCGCTTGCCTGTTCGGGGCTCATGTATTGCGGTGTTCCCAGCGAGATTCCACTTTCAGTCAAGCGCGTTCCCCCGGCTTCCTCCACGGCCACCGCGATCCCGAAGTCGGTGAGCACAGCCTCGCCTTCATGCAGCAGGATGTTCTCCGGCTTGATGTCGCGGTGAACAACTCCGCGCCGGTGCGCGTAGTCCAGCGCGGACGTGATCTGCCGAGTGATGTCCAGCGCCTCGTCGAGTCGGAGTTGCTTCTGTCGTTTGAGCCTGGATCGCAGCGATTCGCCGCGAACGAACGGCATGACGTAGTAGACGAATCCGTCCGCCGCACCGGAGTCGATCAGCGTGAGAATGTGCGGATGATCGAGCCGCGCGCTGATCTTGATCTCGTTGAGGGATGCGTCGCTGCCCAGCATCGCGGCGAGGTCGGGGCGCAGTACCTTGAGGGCGACGTCACGGTCGTGCTTCAGGTCGCGCGCGAGGTAGACAGTTGCCATTCCGCCCGAGCCGATCTCGCGCTCGATGCGATAACGGTCGGCGAGCGCGGGGAACAATCGCGTCCGTATATCTCGGCGAGACGCAGCGAGCGGGTAATGTCCAACAGCGAGCCGTAAAGCCGTGCTAACCGGCGCGAGATGTGCGGCCGCCTCAGCGTCGGCCTCCAGCAACGACTCGAGCGCTCGATGCAGCTCGGGATCCGTGATCGCCAACCTAGCGAGGCGGCCCACGCGCTCGGCCGCGTCCATCTCGACGAGCTCGTCGAAGCAGACTTGGACTTCTCCCAAACGTCTCGTGTTCACGCGAGCGGATCACCCTTGATCTCGAGCGCAAGCCATGCTCGAGCGAAGCGCAGCTCGCGCTTGGCAGTGGCGAGCGACACCCCTGTTGCCGTGGCGCTTTCCTCGAGGGATAGGCCACCAAAGTAGCGATGCTGCAACAGCTGTCCCTGACGGGGTTTGAACTTGGCGAGACGCTTGAGCGCATCATCGAGATCGGTAACGGTCTCGAGATTCTCGTCGGAGACCCATTCATACTCGTCGAGATCCAGCGGTATCACGCTGCCGCCCCGTTTTTCTGCGAGGCGGGCGCGCGCTCGGTCGATGAGCAGATTGCGCATGACCTCCGAGGCCAATGCCAGGAAATTGGCGCGGTCGGGAAGGTCAACGTGTCGTCCGTCAACGAGTCGGAGGTACGCCTCATGGACCAATTCGGTCGTATCGAGCGAATTCTCGAGTGGCGCGCGCCCCAACCGGCGGTGCGCCAACTCGCGCAGCCCGTCGTACACGAGGGGGATCAGCTGATCGCGGGCGCTTTCGTCCCCCGCACTCCATCGCTGCAGGAGAGCTGTGACCTCAGACGAGGAAGATGCCATCCCTTCCCTCCCGGTAGGCTGGAATCCCACGATACGCCTTCGATCCACCCGCGGCAAGCGGAATGAGCCGTTCCGACCCGAAATCTCGTTTTATAAGGATGGACGCGAGATGTCAGCCCTAAACCCGCACCCGGAGCCGTCATGTCTGTCTCACAGCTGTCCAGCGCCCTGCTACTGTTTACGGCCCTCACACTGACGGCCTGCACGGATCCCGGCCCTGTCGCGCCAAACGCGGTGCGCCCGGGCGCCCCCAACTCACCCAGTCTGGCCGAGGCATCGGGCGTGTCCGACAACCTCACTATCCCGGTCACATTCACAATTCCGGGCGGCACCTGCGGGGTTGCATCGACCGTCACCGGCAACGGGCTCTTCCACATCGTCGCACGATCGACTCAATCCGGAAACGGCGCCTGGCACGTCAGCTTCAGCTGGAACTCGCACGGGACAGCCACGGGTGCGGACGGATCGAGCTACAGGTTCAACTACGCGATCAACGCGAAGGCGGTTGACCCCACCGGTACGGATCTGGTGGTGATCGACCTTGTCGACCACTTCAATCTGCTCGGCCAGGGCAAGACGCCGGACATGAAGATCTTCCTGAAGGGCACGTTCACGTTCCCCGCCTTTGAGCCGATCGGCAACGCCGTGATCCGTGGGCCAGGCATCTTCTGCGATCCGATCTGAGCTCCACGAGTTGAGTACGCGAAGGATCTTCACCGTCGCAGCCGCGTGCACGCTCCTTGGGGCGTGCACGGACTCCGACGTCGGTCGTCTCACGGCACCGGCTAACGCGAATAGGAGTGTCATCGTCGCAAAGAGGCCGGACGACCTCGACGCGGCGCTGCGACGTTATCTCGCCGAGCTCGGCTACACTGGGCGCATTGCTTCGACCCTCGAAGCGCGGCTTGGGCGTCCGCTTGACCGGCGCCTTGCCGAAGTCGGGCGCATGCTCTGGTTCGACCCGATCACCGCGCTCCATGGCGACAACGCGTGCGCCGGTTGTCATTCACCGACCGACGGCTTCGGCGATACTCAGTCGATCGCTATAGGCATCGACAACAATGGTATCGTCGGCGCGGATCGCCGTGGTCCGCGCAATCAGCGCCGATCGCCGATGATGCTCAACACGGCGTTTTATCCGACGCTGATGTGGAACTCCCGCTTCCGCTCGCTCTCCGGAGATCCGTTCAACAACGGCGCCGGCTTCCAGTTCCCGCCTCCGGAGGAACGCTCGCTGTCGCGCGTGCCGCATCTCCTCGTAGCGCAGGCGTTCATTCCACCCACTGAGCGCGTCGAGGCGGCAGGGTTCGAATTCCCCGGCGACAACGACGCTATTCGTAACGAAGTGCTACGACGGCTCGACGCAAGCGCCTACCGCCAGCTCTTCGGACACGTCTTCCCGGAGATACGCCGCGGCGCGCCGATTACGTTCGAGCACTTTGGGCGCGCGATCGCCGAGTTCGAGTTCACGCAGGTGTACGCGGATGCACCGATCGACCGGTACGCCCGCGGGATCACAAACGCCCTGAGCGACGCGGAGAAGAGCGGCGCGGTGCTATTCTTCGGGCGAGGGGGGTGCGTGCGCTGCCATCAGGTTTCCGGCGCCTCGAACGAGATGTTCAGCGACTTCCGGGAGCACGTCATCGGCGTACCGCAGGTCGCGCCATCGTTCGGCAACGTCGTCTTCGACGGAACCGGCCACAATGAGGACTTCGGACTCGAGCAAGTGACTGGTCGCGAGGCCGATCGCTACGGCTTCCGCACGTCCCCGCTGCGGAATGTTGCCCTGCAGCCCACGTTCATGCACAACG
>JBGQIT010000281.1:0-4430 GCA_041498575.1 Gemmatimonadaceae bacterium | reverse complement strand
GTCCACCTTGAGCGCGAGCGCGCTCGCGCGCTCGTCCGCTCCGCGTTTCCACGCCGCCGGTGGAAGATCATCTCCACCCGCTCGGCCGAGGAGCTCGAAGCCGTCTTTCGGAGGGCGCTGGTCGATGCGGCCCTCATCGACGTCGGCTCACCGGGCGAGGACACCTGGAAGGCTGCCGCGTTTGCCGCCGAATTTCCCAGCGCGCCTTTCTTCGCGATCACGCCATTGCGTCCGACGGACACTCCATCGGCCGCACGCTGCGCGGGACTCGGGTTCATCGATGTGATCGTCGAAGGAATCGACGAAAACGCGGCGCGCGATCTCGTTCAGCCGCACGCCTTCTCCACGCGCTTCCGTCAGGCGTTGGGAGAGCCGCCGCCGGCACTCGGGCTCACTACCCCGCTCCAGAAAAGCGCGTGGGAGGTTATCGTCGCGCATTCAGGGCGGCCGGTCACGACGAAGGAGTTGGCAAAGGCTGTGGGGTTGAGCCGCGAGCACCTGAGCCGGAACTTCGCCAAACCAGGCGCGCCGAATCTGAAGCGCGTCATCGATCTCGTCAGGCTTATCGCCGCGGCGGAGCTGGCGAAGAATCCCGGCCACGACATCCGCGACATCGCGCGCATCCTCGACTTTGCCTCGTCATCTCACCTGGCCGTCACAGCGCAAAGGATCTTCGGCACAAGACCAGCCTCCTTGGCGCGGCTCCGGACCACGGATCTTATCGATCGCTTCGCGCAAGGGAGAACCAGAAGCAGAACCTAGCGTACAACTGCGAACTGCGACTAACGGCTGAGGATTGCGAGCCAACTACTACTCCGAATCGCAGACTGACTGCGGATTGGGACACTAACTACGAACTGCGGATTACCAGTGGACAACCTCGCAGCTTGTAGGTAGTCCTCACTCCGTAATACGTCCTCAATCCGAAGTTAGTCTCCCAATCCGCAATTAGTCTGCGATTCGTAGTAGCAGTTAGTCGGCGGTCCTCAGCCGTTAGTCCGCAGTCCTCACTCTCCTGGATCTCCACGGACGCCTGATGTTTTTCGCGACGGCCCGACTCTTCCAGAGTGCCTATTGTTGCCTCGGAAAGGAGCTTGTGATAAATTTCACAAGCTAGGAAATCCCTCCGCCGAACGGGTTTCCGAGGCTCCCGCCAACCCAGTTTCAGAGCACTAATCAATGGCCACTGATACGATCCTTCGTCCCAGCGAAATCAAGGACATCCTCCTCCGCGAAATCGAAGCGGCGGACCTCCACGAGCTCGATGTCGAGGACGTCGGCACCGTCCTCGAGGTCAAGGACGGAATCGCCCGCATCTACGGATTGCAGAAGGCGATGGCCGGCGAGATGCTCGAGGTGACCTCGTCCGAGACCGGCGAGAAGATCACCGCGCTCGCCCTCAATCTCGAAGAGGACAACATCGGCTCGGTGGTGCTGGGCGATTACCTCCAGCTGAAGGAAGGGGATGAGGTCCGGCGCACCCGTCGCGTGCTCGAGGTTCCGGTCGGGCACGAGCTGGTTGGCCGCGTGGTCGATCCCCTCGGACGTCCCCTCGATGACGCGGGTCCGATCAACGCCAAGCATACCCGCAAGGTGGAATCGGAGGCGCCCGGAATCATTGTTCGCCAGCCAGTGAAGGAGCCGCTCCAGACCGGCATCAAGGCCATCGACTCGATGATCCCGATCGGCCGCGGACAGCGCGAGCTGATCATCGGCGACCGCGGAACCGGAAAGACCGCTATCGCCATCGACACGATCATCAATCAGAAGGGCACTGGCGTCATCTGCGTCTACGTCGCGATCGGCCAGAAGAACTCGACTGTTGCGTCCGTCGTCGAGAAGCTTCGCCAGGCCGGCGCGATGGAGTATTCGATCGTCGTCGTCGCCGGGGCGTCCGATCCGGCGCCCATGCAGTACATCGCCCCCTATTCCGGCTGCGCGATGGCCGAGTATTTCATGTACGACGAAGGACTACCGACGCTGTGTGTGTACGACGATCTCTCGAAGCAGGCGGCGGCTTATCGCCAGCTCTCGCTCGTACTTCGTCGTCCTCCCGGACGTGAGGCATTCCCCGGCGACGTGTTCTATCTCCACTCACGTCTCCTCGAGAGAGCGGCGAAGCTGAGCGAGGATCCGTCGATCATCGATGGCAAGAACATCAAGAAGGCCGGCGGTTCGTTGACCGCGCTTCCGATCATCGAAACCCAGGCTGGCGACGTCTCGGCGTACATCCCGACGAACGTCATCTCGATCACTGATGGGCAGATCTTCCTCGAGGCGGATCTATTCTTCGCCGGCGTCCGTCCGGCGGTCAACGTCGGAATCTCTGTTTCCCGCGTCGGCGGCTCTGCCCAAGTGAAGGCGATGCGCTCCGTTGCCGGCAGACTGAGGCTCGATCTCGCGCAATATCGTGAGCTGGAAGCGTTCTCCTCCTTTGCGTCGGACCTCGATGCGGCCACCAAGAAGCAGCTCGAGCGCGGCGCGCGAACGGTCGAAGTGCTGAAGCAGCCGCAGTACCGTCCGATGGCGGTGGAGCACCAGGTGATGGTGATTTTCGCCGTCACCAACGGGTTCCTCGATCCGATTCCGCTGAACCGGCTGAAGGATTGGCAGAAAGGATTCCTCGAGTTCATGGACAAGCAGTTCCCGCAGGTGCCGCAGAAGATCCGCACCGAGAAAATCCTGTCCAAGGAGAGCGAAGCCGATCTCAGGCGCGGGATCGACAGCTTCAACCAGCAGTTCAACCCCGCGAAGCCCTAACGCATGGCGAAGGGTCGTGAGCTGAAAGGACGGATCAAATCCGTCGAAAACACGCGGAAGATCACGCGGACGATGGAGATGGTGGCCACGTCCAAGATGAAGCGCGCGCAGGATCGCGTCGTGGCCGCGCGTCCATTCGCCAACTCGCTCACCGAAGTGATCGCGAATCTCTACACGCCGGAGCTGGCGGAGAGCTTCCCGCTCATGCGCCAACCGGCTGAAACCAGGAAGGCGGCGGTAATCCTGCTCACCAGCAACCGCGGCCTCGCCGGAGCGTTCAACGCCAATCTGCTCAAGGAAGCGCGCAATCTTCTCGCGCGCCTCAGCGAGAAGAACGTCGAGCCGGAGCTCCATGTCGTCGGCAAGAAGGGAATCGGCTATTTCCGCTACATCGGCCGCGCCGTGGCCTCCAGCCGCACCGACATCACTGGCCAGCCAACCGTCGCGAACGCCGCCGAGCTCGTCGATGGCTTGATCGAAAGATTTGCTTCGGGTGAGATCGACGCGGTTTATGTCATCTACTCGAAATTCAACTCCGCACTCTCGACGCCGCCGACTTCGCAGCTGGTGCTGCCGGTGACGCCGCCGGAGCGCAAGGGTCCTCAGCCCGACTACATTCTGATGCCGTCGGCTGAAGTGATTCTGACGCAGCTTCTCCCGTCCTACGTGCGCAACTCGGTTTACCGCGCGCTGGTCGAGAACGAAGCCGGATTTCAAAGCGCTCAGCGCACCGCGATGAAGAACGCGACCGACAACGCGGGTGAGATGCTCAACGTTCTACGCCGCACATTCAACCGCGCCCGCCAGGCGCAGATCACGCAGGAGATCGCCGAAATCGTCGGCGGTGCCTCTGCGTTACAGGGGTAATCATGGCTACAGCCGTCCGCACCGAGAGAAAAAAGTCAGTTGCCGCCGAGGCGAAGAAGTCGAATTTCGGGAAGGTGGTCCAGGTTATCGGACCCGTGCTCGACGTCGAATTCGAGTCCGAGCACCTGCCCGAGCTCTACAACGCGCTGCGCATCCGTGAGAGGACAGATGCCGGCACCGACATTGACGTTGTCGTCGAGGTGCAGCAGCACATCGGTCGCAATCAGGTGCGCGCGGTGGCGATGTCGTCGACTGACGCCGTCGTCCGCGGGATGAAGGTGGAAGACACGGGCGGCCCGATCACGGTTCCAGTTGGCGAGGCTGCGCTCGGAAGAATTCTCAACGTGCTCGGCAACCCGGTCGACAACGGACCGCCGATTCCGGACAGTGTCGAGCGTTGGCCCATCCACCGTCCCTCCCCCGAGTTCGCGGATCTCGAGCCCAAGACCGAAATCTTCGAGACGGGAATCAAGGTCGTTGATCTAATCGCTCCGTTCGTGAAGGGCGGAAAGATCGGACTGTTCGGTGGCGCCGGCGTCGGCAAGACAGTCGTGATCCAGGAGTTGATCAACAACGTCGCCAAGGGACACGGCGGCAAGTCCGTTTTCTGCGGCGTCGGTGAGCGCACGCGTGAAGGGAACGATCTCTATCTCGAGATGAAGGAATCCGGCGTCATCAACTCCTGCGCGCTCATCTATGGCCAGATGAACGAGCCGCCGGGAGCGAGACTGCGCGTTGGATTGTCGGGCCTGACGGTCGCCGAGTATTTCCGCGACGTCGAGAACTCGGACGTGCTGGTCTTC
>JBGQIT010000280.1:0-4433 GCA_041498575.1 Gemmatimonadaceae bacterium | reverse complement strand
GTCGACGAGGCCATCCACACCACAATCGGCCTCACGGGTGGAAATCTCAGCGCTGCCGCCCGCATCCTCGGAATCTCGCGGCCGACGTTGACGAGAAAGCTCCGCGACGAAGGCTCCGCGCGCCGCACAATCCTCGCTTCGTCATGAGCGTGCGTTACACTCCTCGCTCCAACGAGGCAGAATCGCCGGAGATAAGAGCACTCATAGATGCGGCAAAACTGTCGGAGCGCGACGGCCGCTGGAGCGAAGCATCGATCCGCTACGAGGCCCTGGTGCGGAATCCGTTTGCAAGTGATCACACCAGACTCTCCGCGCTGCGGTGGCTGGGAAGAGCATACCTCGAGCAGGGAAATCGCGGCGCGGCGATAGATGTTCTGGAAGCGGCGGTTGCCGCCGCGACCCAGGCGGGCTCGCCATCGGCGATCGCCCAGGCGCTCAACGTCGTCGCGATAGTCCACCAGACCGGCGGAGATCTGGACCGTGCCGAATCGATGTACACCGAGGCGAGAATCACGGCGCAGTCCATCAACGACGCCGAGGCGCTCGCGATGATCGACCAGAATCTCGGGACCGTCGCCAGCATTCGCGGCGACATGCACCGCGCGCTCGAGGCGTTTCATCTCAGCCTCGACGGCTACCGTGCGCTCGGGATGCGGGACCAGGCCGCGCAGGTCCTCAACAACATCGGACTTGCTTACAGCGACATGGGCGAGCTCGATCGCGCGGAAGCCGCGTACACCGAAGCCGAGCACGCCTTCGGCGAGGAACACGATCAGACCAACAAGCTGAACGTCGCGCTCAATCAGGTGCAGCTCTGCATCGCGACGGGGCGGTTCGACGAAGCGATGGATCGCGTCGAGCCTCTGCTCGCGCTCTCGGGAGAGATCGCACCGTCATGGCGCGGAGAGGTCTTCAGGCACGTTGGGGTGATCGCGCGCGAGCGCGGCGATTACGTCAAGGCCGCCGAGTATCTCGGTCGAGCCTGTGAATGCGCGGAGGAAGGAGAGGACCTGCTGCTCAAGGCCGACGTGACCGAGCAGCTCGCCGAGCTTTACTGGACCCAGAAGCGGCATCGCGACATGCTTGCGAACCTCAACCAGTCGCACGCCCTCTACTCGCGGCTCAAGGCTCAGCACCGCGTCGCGCAGGTGGAGCGACGAAACGCCGCGCTCGAGTCGCGATTCCTGGAGATGGCGCACCACTGGGGAGACTCGATCGAAAGCAAGGATCACTACACCCAAGGCCACTGCCAACGCGTGGCTTTCTTTGCGTGTGTGCTGGCCGACAGCGCCGGAATGGATTCGCGCTCGCTGTTCTGGTTCAGGCTCGGCGCCCTCCTCCACGACATCGGGAAGATCATCGTGCCCACCGAAGTGCTGAACAAGGCGGGCGAGCTGACCGATGAGGAATGGGCAATCATGAAGCGCCACCCGGAGGCGGGACTCGAGCTGGTGGCCGATATCGACTTTCCGGGAGACGTTCGCGCCATCATTCGGAACCACCACGAGCGCTGGGACGGGGATGGGTATCCCGACGGTCTGGCCGGAGAGGATATTCCCTTTGCGGCGCGGATACTCTGTGTTGCCGACGTCTATGATGCACTCACGACCGCGCGATCATATCGAGACTGCCTCTCGCACGCGCGCGCCGCGGAAGAGATGCGCGCCGCCGAGGGACAGTTCGACCCCAAACTGCTGGCGACTTTTCTCGACTGGGCCGGCGCAAACGTAACAGAACATTCGACCCCGCAGCACGTCGCAACTTTTTCCATGGAAACATATCCCCCGGAAGCCAGGGCATGACGCACGGAAGATCCGTTCTCTCGATCACGCTGTCGGCGATTCTCCTTCTCAGCGCGTGTTCGAGTGATAAGCGCGTGGGCGGCACCATCGTCCTGGCTTCGGCCGCGGACGCCGACGTTCTTTTTCCACCGCTCACCCTATCGGTTCAGGGCAAGGAAGTCGTCGATCAGGTCTTTGACAACCTCGCCGACATCGGCCCGTCACTCAACACGGTGGGTGATGCCGGATTTACCCCGCGGCTAGCGGATCGGTGGCGGTGGAGCCCCGACTCACTGTCGGTGGCTTTCCACATAAATCCGCGAGCGCGCTGGCACGATGGCGTTCCCGTCGGCGCTGAGGATGTGCGATACACGTTTCAGCTGGTAAAGGATACCTCGCTCGCTTCGCCGCTCTCCTCGAATCTCGACAACGTCGACTCGGTGTCGGTGCCCGACTCGCTGACGGCAGTGGTGTGGTTTCATCGACGCGCTCCGGACGCGTTCTTCAAGGCGGCGAGTCCGGTGCTGATTCTCCCCTCGCACCTGCTTCGTCAAACCGCATCGACGGCGCTCCACGAGAGCACTTTCGCGCGGGCGCCAGTGGGAAGCGGGCGGTTCCGATTCGCGGCGTGGAATCGCGGATCACGGATCGTACTGAAGGCTGACAGCGCGAATTATCGGGGCAGGCCCGTCGCCGATCAGGTGATCTGGCTCGTGTCGCCGGACTATCAAGCTGCGTCGCTGAGATTCCTCGGCGGGACCGCCGACTTTCTCGATGTCGTGAAGCCGGAGCTGATCGCCCAGGTTAAAGCGAAGGGCGCCGATATCGTCGTTTCTCCCGGAAGTCTCGATTATGGTTACGTCGCTTTCAATCTGCGAAATGCCACCAACACAGGCCCGCATCCCATTTTCGCGGATCGAGAAACTCGAAGGGCCCTGGTGATGGCGGTCGATAGATCCGCAATCGTGCGCAACGTGTTCGACACGCTGGGTCTGGTCGCACACGGGCCGGCGACCCGAATCATGCCGACCAGCGACACGACGATCGGCATTCCGTACGATCCCGAACAGGCGGCGCGCACGCTCGACTCGCTCGGCTGGAAACGCGGAGGCGATGGCATGCGCGCTCGCGGAAAAGCACCACTTACCTTCGCGCTCATGGTTCCCGGCTCCAGCCCGATCCGAATGAAGATCGCGGTTCTTCTTCAGGAGCAGTGGAGAAAGGCGGGCGCGAACGTTCGCGTTGATGCTCTCGAGCTGAACACATTTGGCGGTCGGATGGAGGAGCGAAAGTTCGAGTCGCTGCTGAACGCGTGGCACATCGACCCAACGCCATCATCTGTTCGCGAGGAGTGGGCAAGCTCCGAGATCAAGAAGGGCGGGTACAACGCGACGTCCTATCGGAATCCAGCCTTTGACGCCGTGATAGATAGCGCGGTGAACGAGATGAACCCTTCACGTAGCATCCAGCTGTATCGACGCGCCTACCGTGTTCTTACCAACGATGCGCCGGCCATGTGGGTCTACGAACTGCGCAACGTCCAGGGCGCGTCAAAACGGATTCGCCCGGTTGGGATCAGGCCGGATGCGTGGTGGGCGGGGCTGGCGGAGTGGACGGTTAATCCGAATCCGTAGAGAAACTGCAACTTATGACTACCGGCCGGGATTTAACTGCATCTTACGACTACCGGCCGGGGGCCGTGTGCGTGACAGCTGTCGGCGCCGGGCGGGCCGTTTTGGTGCGCGCGAACTGGCGCGGGGGGGGGTTGCGATCACTAACTGAAAGGGACTTCAGTAGTGCGTAGCAGCGGAAAAAAAAGAGGGTCGACTGATATCAGTCGACCCTCGATTAGTTGGTGAAGCGGATTTGCTACTTCTTTTCGTCAACTATCTCGTAGTCCGCTTCAACCACGTCGTCGGCGGGCTTGGCCGCACCGTCGCCGCCAGCTGACGCTCCCGCTCCAGCGGGCTGACCAGCCTCCGGCTGTGCGCCGGCCTGGCCCTGCTGCTGGTAGAACGCCTGGCCGGCCTCGCTGAACACCTTCGTCAGCTCTTCCTGGGCCGCACGGATCTCGGTCATGTCGTCACCGCGGAGCGCCTTGCGGGCCCGCTCGATGGCGGCATCGACCTTTGCCTTCGTATCCGGAGTGACCTTGTCGCCCCACTCCTTCACGTTCTTCTCGACTTCGTACGTCATCGAGTCAAGGCGATTCCGCGCATCGATCGCCTCACGCTGCTTCTTGTCCTCGGCCGCATTCTTCTCGGCGTCCTTGACCATCCGGTCGACCTCTGCGTCGGACAATCCGCTCGAAGCTTCGATTCGAATCTTTTGCTCCTTGCCCGTCGCCTTGTCCTTCGCTGTCACGTGAAGAATGCCGTTCGCGTCGATGTCGAACGTCACCTCGACCTGCGGCATCCCGCGCGGTGCGGGTGGAATTCCCGTGAGCTGGAACTTGCCGATGGTCTTGTTGTAAGTCGCCAGCTCGCGCTCTCCCTGAAGAACATGGATCTCGACCGTCGTCTGATTGTCGTCAGCCGTGGAGAACGTTTCGCTCTTCTTGGTCGGGATGGTGGTGTTGCGCGGAATGAGCACCGTGGTGACGCCGCCGAGCGTCTCGATGCCGAGTGAGAGCGGCGTGACGTCGAGCAAGAG
>JBGQIT010000279.1:0-4461 GCA_041498575.1 Gemmatimonadaceae bacterium | reverse complement strand
GGCGGCGGAGACATCCTTTCTGTGGAGTGCGTCACGTGCTCGTTCACCAAGAAGCTCGACCAGCGCTTCCAACGTATTGGCGAACGCGCCCCGCGCGCCCGCGGATCCCTGAGAGAGGGCCGTCGATTGAATAAGAGAGGGCCGAGCGCTTGTGGCCGCGTCCACGATTCTTCGGGCATTGATGGTCGCCTTGGCGTCAGTATCACCGGTGAGGAGTCTGCCCGGCGCACCGGCGGCTGCCCTTACCCGCTCGGCGGTCGTCATTCTTGCCTTGCTGTCGAGCGCTTTCTTGATGACTGGGTTCTCCACGAACGCTCGGACCGCGCTGTCCTGCACGAGGGGCACGCGGGCGGTTATGACGCGCGAGCGAATGGTGGGCAATAGCGCCCCAGGCTCGCTCGATGTGAGAATGATGGTGGTGTCAGCGGGCGGCTCCTCCAGCAGTTTCAAAAATGCATTTGCCGCCATGTCCGCGCCTTCCTGGGGAACCATTCGCTCAGCATCGCCGACGATGAAGATCTTACGGTTTCCCATTGCCGGCGAGATGGCTGCCCGCTGAACCAGAGAGCGAACAGTGGCGACATATATCCCTTCCGTCCCGGAAGGCGCGGCGTAGAGCCCATTCGCTGCTGCCCGCTCGGCTGTGGCTTCGGCGTAGTCGTCCCGCACCTGCTCGAGATCCGGATCGGAATCCTTGAGCCGCGGTCGGGGAAAAATCCAATGTAGATCCGGATGCGTCAGCTCAGCGACATAGCGGCAGCTCTTGCATGCCCCGCACGGTGCGTTCGATTCGGCGCAAAACAGGCGCTGGGCAAGCCAGAGAGCGAGGCGCTGCTTGCCGATTCCGCGCGGCCCCTGAAGCAGCAGGCTCGACGGCAGCGTTCCGGCGCGAATGCTCTCGGCCAGCCGCTCACGCAGCTGTTCATGTCCGTAAAGGTCGATGATCGGCACGTCGAAATATGGTCAGGGCGCCGCCGCCGGTCAGGTGCCTTGCCACGTTCGGACGGTGGCACATTTTCTGACCTGAATGAAAGGATCAGTCTCGACGCGAACCGGAACAGGAGATCGCCATGCCCAGCCAGCTCAAAGGGCGCAAAGTCGCATTCCTTGCCACTGACGGAGTGGAACAGGTAGAGCTCACAGCGCCCTGGAACGCTCTAAAGCTGGCAGGGGCTGATGTTGTGCTCGTATCCGACAAGCTGGGTGAGATCCAGGCGATGAACCACGATGCGAAGGGAGAAAAGTTCAAAGTGGACTTCGAGGCAGCCAGGGTTACGGCCCGTGATTTCGACGCGCTGGTGCTGCCGGGCGGAGTGGCCAATCCCGACAAGCTGCGCACCAACAAGGATGCGGTGAAGTTCGTCCGCGAGTTCATGGAGCTGGACAAGCCGGTGGCGGCGATTTGCCATGGGCCCTGGCTGCTGGTCGAAGCCGATGCCCTCCGCGGGCGGACGATAACTTCGTGGCCCAGCCTGGAGACCGACGTCAGGAATGCCGGCGGGGCATGGGTGGACAAGCAGATACAGGTCGATCAGAAGCTCCTCACGAGCCGAAAGCCCGATGACCTGCCGGCCTTTTGCGTGCAGCTGGTTGAGCTGCTAGCCGACGCCATCGACGAGCGGCGTCTGGACAAGATGGTAGAGCAGAGCTTCCCGGCGAGCGACCCGCTACCCGGACCGATCACTCTGGGGTAGTAAGGTCAAAATACGCCAAAAAGCGGCACGTGCTTTGCACTGCAAAGTACTTGACAGCCGTCAACTCAACACCTACCTTCGCTGCCATGGCTTCGGTTACACCACTTCATCGCGCTCAGGCACCCGAACCGCCAGCGCTACACGTGCGCGCGATGGACAACCTCGCCTTCATCCGCGACACGATGGAGGCAGCCGGTTCGTTCACGGCCGTTTCGGGATGGGGTATGGTCGCAGTAGGAATCATAGCCACTATCGCGGCGATAATCGCAAACGCGCAGCACTCGGTGCTGGGGTCGATTTACGTCTGGATGGCGGCCGCTGTTCTCGCACCCTGCGTGATGCTGTGGGCGATCGTGCGAAAGGCGCGTAGAGCGCATGTGCCATTACTGTCGGGACCGGGTCGCAAATTCATTCTGAGCTTTTCGCCGCCGATGCTCGTCGGAGCGTTACTGACGATCGTGCTCTACCGTGCAGGGCTCGTCGCGGCGATTCCGGGAATGTGGCTGCTTCTTTACGGAACGGGAGTCGTTGCCGGCGGCGCGTTCTCGGTGAGAGTCGTACCGGTCATGGGGATCTGCTTCATGCTGGCCGGCACTCTTGCCCTTTTCACTCCGGCGACGTGGAACGACTGGATAATGGCCTCGGCCTTCGGCGGCCTGCACATCGCGTTTGGAATTCCGATCGCGCGGAGGCACGGTGGCTAAGCACGGAACCGCGCGTGACGACCGTCGCCCGACGGTTGGTGATTTGCGCACCCTTCGTGGGAAATCGGAAGCAGGGCCAACGTCGTCGATGCGAGGTGACGCGCTCGACCGGCTCATTCATGAGCGTCTGCGACTCGGAATCGTGAGCGCGCTTGCCGTCAATGATTCGCTCAGCTTCAGCGACCTCAAGAAGCTGATGAAGACGACCGACGGCAATCTGAGCGTCCATGCCAGGAAGCTCGAGGAAGCCGAGTACATCACGTGCACCAAATCCTTCGAGGGGCGTATGCCGAAGACGGAATATCGGCTGACCGCCACCGGGCGGCGCGCGCTGGAGCGTTATCTCGATCACATGGAGGCGCTCATTCGCGCCACTCGGGAGCGCTAGCAGAGTGCCCCACACACACCACGCAATGAAGCACACGCACGCCCGTCATTCGCCCGCAAGCGCGCACGCTCAGCCTACCAAAGCGCAATCCGGAATTCACGTCGCCGTCATAATGGATGGCAACGGACGGTGGGCGAATGCCCGCGGGCGTCCGCGGACAGCCGGGCACATCGCCGGCGCGCGGGTAGTCCGAAAGATCGTCGAGGCTGCTCCCGATTGCGGGATCGGAATGCTGACGCTGTACGCGTTCTCCGCGGACAACTGGGCGCGCCCTTCGCGCGAGGTCGCGCTTCTGATGCGGCTATTCCGGCGCTACCTGGTTGCCGAGACCGACCGCTGCGTAACGAACGATGTGCGCATGCGCATCATCGGACGTCGTGACCGCATCCCGGCCGAGCTTCTTCGCGCGATCCGAGCCGCGGAGGACGCAACCAAGGAAGGCACCCGACTCGATCTGAGGATTGCGGTCGACTACTCGGCGCGCGACGCGCTGTTGAGAGCTGCCCAGCGTCTGAACGGTGCCGACAGCATCACGCGCGAAGATCTTTCGCGGGCGATGTCGAACGTGGACCACTGGGAAGGTGAGTCCCGAGATGTGGACCTTCTGATCCGCACGGGAGGCGAGAAGCGTCTGAGCGATTTCCTTCTCTGGGAATGCGCTTATGCCGAGCTTTACTTCACGGATCGCCGCTGGCCCGATTTCACAGCCGCCGACCTTCAGGCCGCTGTGAACGAGTTCCACACTCGCGAGCGCCGGTTTGGGACAGTCCCCGAGGCAGCCGCGGGCTAGTTCTCTGTCAGCTTCCTGACAGTATTGAAGGAGCCCGACCCAACACCTGGGTCTTAACGCCGCAGCTTTCCATCCGTCTACCTGTTCAGCCGCCGCACTTTCGCGCGTGGCGCTCAACAGTTGTGGAGGATTTGAAATGTCGTCAGTTCGTACCTTGGCGCTCGGCGCCTTGATGATCGTTGGTGTGGCGGGTGTTTCAGCGGCCCAGTCGACCACGACTCCGCCGTCGCGCGCTCAGCGCTCAGGCGAAATGCAGGGTCGCAGAGGCGGCGGCCGCGGCGGTGAGTTCGGCCGCGATCTCAACTTGACCGACGCCCAGAAGGCGCAGATCAAGACGATTCGCGCGAAGTATCAGCCTCAGAACGAAGCGCTCCGCGCCCAGGCCAAGCCGTTCATGGATGCCGCCCGCGCAGCTCGCCAGAAGGGTGACAGCGCTGCGTTCCGCAGCAACATCGAGAAGGCCCACCAGGTGATGCAGGGTGGCCAGTCCATCCGCACCCAGGAAAACGCCGAGATTCGCGCGATCCTGACGCCTGATCAGCAGGCGAAGTGGGACGCTCGCCAGAAGAAAATGGCTGAGCGTGAAAAGGGTGGACACAAAGGCTGGGGCAAGAAAGGCAAGACCGCTCCCGCAACAAAGTCGTAATCAGTAACGACTCTCGGAAGCAATGAGCCTCCGGCGCTGAAAAGTGCCGGAGGCTCTTTGCATCTGCGGCAAGACTATCCGCGCATCGCCGCAAAAACTAGTTTTGCGAGGACGGAACTTGTTCGGCCCGATTGCTCACGCGCCCGGCGCGAGGTACATGATCAATGGCATCTGAAGTCGTCCAAATCACGCGCCGCGGCTTCGGCCAGACGACCCGTCGCGACGCGTGGTGGGTTCAG
>JBGQIT010000278.1:0-4461 GCA_041498575.1 Gemmatimonadaceae bacterium | reverse complement strand
TGGAGGACGGGAAGCTCGTAGAGCTTTTAGCCGATCGTCCAGACAACCGACGTATGGTCGGTGACATCTATCTTGGCCGGGTTGACGCAGTGCTCCCCGGAATCCAGGCCGCCTTCGTCGACATCGGCACCGAGAAAAGCGCCTTCCTCCACGCCTCCGATCTCGTCAGGCAAACCGCCGATGAAGCGGAAGACGAAGATGAAGACGACGATGATGAAAGCGACGAGCCGGTCGAGAAGAAGAACGGCAACGGCGGAAACGGCAGCAACGGCCGCCGCGCGAAAGCCCCTCTCATTCAGGAAGCCCTGAAGCGAGGGCAGGACATTCTGGTCCAGATCTCCAAGGAGCCGATCTCGACCAAGGGTCCGAGGGTCACGGCCCAGATATCACTCGCGGGCCGATTCCTCGTCTACATCCCCGACTCCTCGAAGGTAGGCGTCAGCCGAAAGATTGGCTCCTCGACCGAGCGGGCCCGGCTCAAGGAACAGGTCCAGAGCATTCTTCCCGATAAATCAGGTGGCGTGATCGTCCGGACCGTGAGCGAAGACGTGACGCCGGAGATGTTGCAGCGCGAGCTCAACAGCCTCATGTCGCAGTGGAAGAAGATCAAGAGAAAGATGCACTTCCAGAAGGCGCCCTCGCTGGTAAATCGCGAGAGTGGACTCACTCGCGGACTGGTGCGCGACATCTTCAGCGACAAGGTGGACAGCCTCGCCGTCGACTCGAAGCAGGTCTACAACGAGATCGTGGGCTATCTGAAGGACATCGCACCCGATCTGATCGAGAGAGTAAAGCTCCACGAATCCCAGGTTCCGCTCTTCGACACCGCCGGGATCGAGTCGGAGATCCGAGACATCTTCAAGCGCCGCTGCGACCTTCCCTCGGGTGGTTATCTGATCATCGAGCCGACTGAGGCCCTGGTCTCGATCGATGTCAACTCGGGACGCTACACCGGCAAGAAGGATCCGGAGAAAACGGTTCTCAGAACCAACATGGAAGCAGCGCAGGAAGTCGCGCGCCAACTCCGGCTGCGGGACGTCGGCGGAATTATCGTCTGCGATTTCATCGACATGGAGACCAAGGCGAACCGCGACCGCGTCCTCCAGGAGCTGAGACAGCACCTTTCACGCGACCGCGCTCGAACCAAGGCGTTCGCCGTCAGCGATCTGGGACTGATCGAGATGACGCGGCAGCGAGTGCGCCAGAGCCACTACCAGTCCTCGACTGAAGCGTGCCCCACGTGCAACGGCACGGGACGCGTGCTAACTCCTGAAACGATCGTGCGCCGGATGGAGCGCTCGGTGAAGCGGATGGCGGTGGAGGGCCGGCGCGACAATCTGCTCGTCAAGCTGCACCCGGATGTCGCGATGTACGTGCTCGAGCAGGAGCGCGATCTCGCGCAGAAGCTTCAGAAGGCAGCGAACTTTTCGCTTGAGTTCCGCGATGATCCGTTGCTCAAGCCGGACGAGTTCAAGCTGGTTGTCAAGGCGCAGGGAAGGGACGTCACGCAGCAGTACGCTATTGCGTAGGACATCCGGGATCCTCGATGACTGCAACTGAATAGGCGAGAGGTCCCGGTAGGTAAGTTGGCAGTGATTCAGTTCACGACGCCCAGACTTGCCTCTGTGGCGTTCAGGACACAGGCATTTGCTTGTGCACGGTATCCATCGAGATAAGTCGGGGCGTAGTGAACTAACAACCTCGCCTCTCTGCCACTGGGACCTCTCGCCTATTCAGTTGCGGCTGCCAGTTGACCCGCACCAAATGATTGGCTAACTTTGCAGGCTGTCCGAACCACCTAACAGCAGCGCTCTCTATGACTTACGCAATAATCCGGACCGGCGGCAAACAGTTCCGCGCCGAGTCGGGAAAGACAATCAGAATTCCAAGCATGCCTGGTGACGCCGGTTCCAAGGTCACGTTCGACGACGTCATCCTCGGCTCCGACGGCGACAAGACCCACGTCGGCGCTCCGGGCCTCAAGGGCGCGCACGTCACGGGCGAGATCGTCAAGCAGGGACTCGACGACAAGATCGTCGTGTTCAAGCAGAAGCGCCGCAAGAACTACGCGAAAAAGCAGGGGCATCGGCAGAAGTTCACCGAGGTCCGCATCAAGGATATCGCCTTCGGTAAGAAGAGCGGGGGAGAGAAGTAATGGCTCACAAGAAAGGCGTAGGCTCATCGCGTAACGGACGCGACAGCAATCCGCAGTATCGCGGTGTCAAGAAGTTCGGCGGTGAGAAGGTCGTCGCCGGAAACATCATCGTCCGCCAGTGCGGCACTAAGTGGCATCCCGGCCGCAACGTCGGCCTGGGAACCGATTTCACGATCTACTCGCTGATCGATGGCGTCGTGAAATTCGAGCACAAGAGCCGCACCCGCTACAAGGTCAGCGTCTATCCAGACGTCGAGACGAGCGCGGCCTAGGACGTCTCTATTCAGCGCCCGTTCTTCATCACTCAAAAGCCTCTCACGGGGCTTTTTTGTGGTCCGTCATTAGGCCCGCAGCCAATTCACGAGCGCGCAGCCCACGGCCGGTCCGCCCACAGCCCCCGGCCGGTAGTCGTCAGTTGCAGTTATCTGTAGAAACAACGGGCTACAGATTTGCGTAAGATTAACTGTAGGATCCTTTACAAGAGACGACGACAATGGCACTTCTCGATAGACTGAAACAGGAGCTGGATCGCGCCGGCAAAGTGGCGCAGGACGCGTTCGACGACGGAAAGACCAGACTCGAGGCCTTCCGCACCCGACAGCTGGCAGACAAGGCCGCGCAGGCGCTCGGCTACGCGGTTTATCGGTCAAAAAAGAGCGGCGGTGATCTCGATGCGGCCACATACGATCGCCTCAAGGCGACGCTCGAGACTCACGACACTGATGCAGCCCGACTCGAAGCCGAGATCGAGCTTAGGCGCCAGCAAGCTTCCACAGCGCGCGGATCGGCGAGCAGCGCGTCCGGCAGCGCGGACACCACCGAAAACTACCCGGGCTCTCCGAGTTAACAGGCGCCGGTGCGAAAAGGGCTCCCGCCGTTCGCGGGAGCCCTTTTTTATTTGTGGTGTTTCGCTCTTACCGCGAAGGCGGAGTGTTGTGGGTGTTCGGCAGATTCCTGTAGCGCTCGATCAGGAGATCCTGCCTCGTCTTCTCGTTGTACTCACGGCCACGCACGAAAACGTGCTCGGCCCGCGTCGTGAACTCGAAAGGGTCGCCGCTCCAGACAACGACGTTGCCCTCGCGGCCAGGTTGCAGCGAGCCGACTCGATCGGCCCCGCCGAAGAGTTCCGCGGGCGCAAGAGTTACTGCGCGTAGTGCATCGTCCCACGTCATTCCGTATGAAACGGCGTTGCCCGCTTCCTGCTTGACGTTGCGAACGTTGAATGCTTCTTCGTCCCCGCCTCCGGCATTGCCGATGAGAGCGACCTGGACTCCGGCCTTCCGCAGCAAGCCCGCGTTTTCCTGGCGCTGGCCGAGCGAGGCAAATCCGTCCGGAATGTTGTTCATCGCTCCGGTTAGAACCGGAATCCGCGCCGCGGCAAGCCTATCGGCCATCATCCAGGCTTCTGCGCCGCTGCTGATCATCAGCTTGACGTTGTAGTCGCTGGCAAGGCGCATCGCCGCATCGATGTCAGAAGCGCGATTTACCGTGATGAGGAGGGGAAGCTTGCCCTCCACGACAGGAATCATCGCCTCCAGGTCGAGGCGGCTCGCCGCGAACGGCCGCGTCTGAGCACGATCGAACGCGTCGCGGTGGGTCTGGAAGAATTTCGTATCCTCCAGCAGCTCGCGGAGCCTCACGATCAGCTCTCCGCGCGAGTTCACTCCGGCTGACTGCGGATCGCCTACCTCAGCGACCATCGCCACGGGAGCTCTGATGATCATGTCGGTCGTCGTTCCGGGCACGACGTCGACCAGGGCCGCTTGGCCCGACACCAGACCGCCGGTTGGAACGACGACGAAGCTGGTGATGCCCTCCTTGCGCGCGGGCGCCAGCAGCACCGAATTGGGGTTCAAACCCTCCCACACGGTGAAGGCGGCCGCGATGTTGTCCTTTCCGCGCGCGCTCATGTCGCGAGTGTCGTTAACGGCCGCGACCTCCTGAACGCCGAGCTGCGTCGACGCGTCGACGAATCCGGGCGTCACGATCTTGCCGGTCGCGTCGACGCGCTGTGCGCCGGCCGGGACCGGCACGTTTGCACCGACCGCCGCGATCTTGCCATTGGTGATTATGACCGTTCCGTTTTCAATCGGTGGTCCGCTCACCGGATACACCTTTCCACCCGTGATGGCGATCGTTTGCGCTGCGGCGGGGATTGCCGGCATCGCCGACAGAACAAATGCGACGGAGACGAGCGAATTGAGCCTGTATGAGATCATCGATTAGTTCCGGTTGAACGGTACGAAGCCAAGCTCGAAATCAGTGCGCCATTGCTCGGATGGGTCCAGGCGATCGTACAGCAGGGC
>JBGQIT010000277.1:0-4462 GCA_041498575.1 Gemmatimonadaceae bacterium | reverse complement strand
TCTACATCATGGCCTGCTCTCTTCGGAGGGCAGGCCATGATGCGCAAAGGTGGTCAATATTTCATGAATTCGGCCTTGAGTCTGAGGCTCTGCTATCTCCTTCCCGCGTTCTATCTCGCCGCCGCGTGCGGCGGCAACGAGCAA
The DNA here is from genome assembly GCA_041498575.1 of Gemmatimonadaceae bacterium. Lineage (GTDB taxonomy): Bacteria > Gemmatimonadota > Gemmatimonadetes > Gemmatimonadales > Gemmatimonadaceae > UBA4720. Next base: position 4,318 of record JBGQIT010000277.1, on the reverse strand, counting down.
CAGCAGGAAATCGCCAGCGGTAGAACTGCCGCCCCACCGGTAGACGGCCGTCTCTTCACGCTGCTCCCCTCCAGTTATACAGGGGTGCATTTCGAGAATCGCATTGAAGCCACGCCGGAGCTGAACGTCTTCACCTACCGCAACTTCTACAATGGCGGTGGCGTCGCGGTGGGCGATCTGAATGGAGATGGGCTTCCCGAGGTAATGCTCACCTCGAACTTGCACGGGAACAAGCTCTACCTGAACAAGGGCCACTTTCAGTTTCAGGACATCACCGACGAAGCGGGCGTCGGTGGAAAAGGATCGTGGGCGACCGGCGTCACCTTCGCCGACGTGAACGGCGACGGGCTGCTCGACATCTACGTGTGCTACGCCGGCAACATCGCGGGCAAGCGCCGCGCGAACGAGCTGTACATCAATCAGGGGCTCGACACGAAGGGTATTCCGACCTTCAAAGAAGAGGCGGCACAGTATGGGCTCGCAGACGAAGGGTACTCGACGCAGGCCACGTTCCTCGATTACGACCGTGACGGATATCTGGACATGTTCCTCGTCGAAAACTCCTACCGCCCGGCCAACAGCTTCGGCATCCGCAACATCCGCAACGTTCGGGACAAGCTCGGCGGACAAAAGTTGTTCCACAACGACGGCAACGGCCACTTCACGGACGTGAGCGCGAAGGCCGGAATCTTCGGCGGCGAGATCGCGTTCGGCCTGGGTGTGGTGGTAAGCGATGTCAATCGCGATGGATGGCCGGACATTTATGTCTCGAACGATTTCTTCGAGCGCGACTACCTGTACATCAACAACCACGACGGAACGTTCGACGAGCGGCTCGACAGGGAGATGCCATATCTCTCGTACTTCTCGATGGGGCTGGACATCGCCGACATCAACAACGACGGCTGGCCGGACATCTACACGACCGACATGCTGCCGGAGGACGAATACCGGCTCCGGACCACCTCGACGTTCGAGGGATGGGATACCTATCAGGCGAAGGTCAAAAACGGATTCCACTACCAGCTGATGCGAAACATGCTGCAGCTGAACAACGGCAATGGAACGTTCAGTGACATCGGGCAGATGGTCGGTGTGGCCCGGACCGACTGGAGCTGGAGCGCGCTGCTCGCGGATCTCGATCTGGATGGCTACAAGGACATCTACGTTACGAACGGCCTCGCCAGGGATGTGACGTCGCAGGATTACGTCGCCTTCCTCGCGAACCAGCAGACAACGCTGACAGCCAACAAAGGGAAGAAGGTCGATTACAAAGCGCTCACGGACGCGACGACGTCAACGAAGCTCGAGCACTACGTCTTCCGCAACAAGGGCGATCTCACCTTTGCCAACGAAACCGCCAACTGGGGACTGGACAAGCCCAGCTTCGCGAATGGCGCTACGTACGCGGATCTGGATGGCGATGGCGCGCTCGACCTGGTGGTGAACAACGTCGACGACACGGCGTTCATCTATCGCAACAACGCTCGCACGCTATTGAGCGCCAATCACTACCTCCAGGTGAAGCTCGATGGCGAAGGACACAACAGATTCGGCATTGGCTCGAAGGTGACGCTTCAGAACGGAAAGCAGACTTTTTATCAGGAGCTTTCCCCGACGCGCGGATTCCAGTCCAGCGTCGATTACATCCTGACGTTCGGACTCGGCAAAATGGATACAGTCCAGTCGGTGACTGTGACCTGGCCCGATGGGCGCGTCAGCAATGTGAAGAACGTTGCCGCCAATCAGCGCATCACGGTGAAGCAGTCGGAATCGGCCAAGGGAATCGTCGCTCCTTTGCAACCCGTGCGGCAGCTGGTCACGGACATCACGCAAAAAACCACATTCCCCTTCGTTCACCACGAAAACGACTACGTGGATTTCGACCGCGAGCGTCTGATGCCCAAGATGCTCTCGACCGAGGGCCCGCTGATGGCGGTGGCGGACGTCAATGGCGATGGGCTCGACGACATCTTCATCGGCGGCGCGAAAGATCAGCCGAGCGCGATCCTGATCCAGCAGCCCGATGGCAACTTCGTGAAGAGCAACGAGCAGCTGCTCGCGCAGGACGCCCTCTCAGAGGACATCGGCGCCGTGTTCTTTGACGCAAACGGAGATGGGCATCCAGATCTCTACGTCGTCACGGGCGGCACCGAGTTCTCCGACGCCGCATCGCCGCTAGAAGACCGGCTCTACCTGAATGATGGCAAGGGGAATTTCAGGAAAGCGGTCGGCGCTCTTCCACCGCTCGCGCTGAGCGGGTCGCGCGTGGCGGCGGCGGATTTCGACGGCGATGGCGCAATCGATCTGTTCGTCGGCGGGCGGAGCGTTCCCGGACGCTACGGCATCGATCCCCAGAGTGTATTGTTGCGAAACGATGGCCGGGGAAAGTTCACGGACGTCACGGATAGAGCCGCGCCTGGCCTCTCGCACATTGGCATGGTGACCGATGCCATGTGGAAGGACATCGACGGAGATGGCCGTCCCGATCTCATCGTCGTCGGCGAGTGGATGCCGATCACGATCTTCCACAACGCCGGTCACGGAAAGCTGGAGAAGATGAACGTCCCCGGGCTCGAGAAGAGCAACGGCTGGTGGAACCGCATCATTGCCGGGGATTTCACGGGTCACGGCAGGGTCGATTTCATCGTGGGCAACCTCGGCCTCAACACCAGGCTACAGGCTAAGGAAAAAGAGCCGGTCACGATGTACGTGAAGGATTTCGCGCACAACGGCTTCGTGCAGCAGATCGTCTCCTACTACAACAATGGCAAGCAGTACCCCCTGGCGTTGCGCGACGATCTGATCCGGTCGCTGACTTTCCTGCAGGACCGCTACCCGAGTTACAAGGATTACGCGAAGCAGACCGTGGCGGATGTCATCCCCCAGAAGGACCTCGGCGACGCGGTGGTGAAGAACGCCTATACCTTCGCGACGAGTCTGGCGAGGAACAACGGCGACGGCACGTTCACCTTGGTGCCGCTGCCGCTCGAGGCGCAGATTGCGCCCATGTACGGGATTCTGGCGACGGATATCGACAGCGACGGGAAGGCGGACCTGCTCATGGCCGGAAACTTTGATGGCGTCAAACCCGAGATCGGGAAGATGAGCGCCGGTTATGGTCTATACCTGCGAGGCGACGGTAAAGGCCACTTCACTCCCGTGAGGGAGCTCGAGAGCGGGTTCTTCGTCCCTGGACAGGCCCGCGACATCCAGCGCGTTCGAACCCGCAAGGGGAACGTCTACATCGTGTCCCGCAACAACGATCGGCCCCTCATCTTCCGCGCAAGCGCGCCGGTGGCAGGAGCCGACAGCAAGCGATGAGAGGGCCTCTAATTGGTCGTGTGCTTGGTCTTGATGATGATCACGCCATTGGCGCCGCGCAGGCCGTAATACGACAAACTGGCGGCATCCTTGAGCACTTCGATCGTGGCGATGTCGTGTGGATTGATTCCGAGCAGCGCCCCGCCAGGCCCAGGTTGGATCGGAAGGCCGTCGATCACGTACAGGGGCTGGGTGTTGGCCGCCAGGGACGTCTGCCCGCGAATCTGGATCGCAATACCCCCATCTGCAGTCCGTGTGATCAACGCACCGGGAACCTTGGCGGCGAGCGTCTTCTCGATCGCATCGTTTCCGGCGCGCTCGAGGTCGTCGGCTGTTACTGTAGTGCCGGCGGTCGGTGGGGGAACAGAGGGCGCAGGCTGATCGCTTTCACCCGGGCGCGCGGTATTACTGGAGGCGCATCCGGAGAAGAGCCCGACGAGCAAAGCGCAGGACAGAGCTACGCGCGGCGTTAATGACGCCATATGACTGTGGCGCAAGGCCAAAAGAGCTGTAAATAAGATAGCTGCATTAGCTATGCCCGCTATTGTTTTCTTTGTTTAGGTGCTCGATGAGCGTTCCGCAGTCGCAAATGGCGACGCGCCATGTATCGCTGACTTCACAAACGGAGAATGAGATGAAGATGTACGCCCCCAGCTGGTCCCGCGGAATGACGTTCGCCGCCCTATTGGTGACGCTCACCGCTTCTTCCGTGATGGCCCAGGACACCATCAGCGTTGCTTCGCCGGATGGCAGGAACAAGGTGGGCGTCACGGTCCATGAAGGAAAACTCTACTACATCCTCAGCAGAGACGGCCGCTCCCTCCTGCTCCCTTCGATGCTCGGCTTCGAGTTCAAGGGAGCCCCGACTCTGCGCGACGGTCTCCGAATCACCGGGAGCAAGAGGGCGACGCACGATGAGACGTGGACGCAGCCGTGGGGCGAGGTCGCCCGAGTGCGGGATCACCACAACCAGCTGCGCGTATCGGTGGTCGAG
>JBGQIT010000276.1:0-4476 GCA_041498575.1 Gemmatimonadaceae bacterium | reverse complement strand
GGGAACGGAGCTGTCTCATCATTTTCCTACGCCCAGGCCCTGTATGTTCTTCCCATCAGTCTTTTTGGAATGGCGATTTCAGCTGCCGAACTGCCTGCGATGTCGCGCGCAACGGGGACAACGGCGGAAATCGGCGCGTACCTGCGCGGGCGCTTGAGCGATGGCCTCGACCGCATCGCGTATTTCATAGTTCCAAGTGCGATTGCCTTTCTCGCTCTGGGCGACCTGATCGTTCTCGTGCTGTTCCAGAGTGGGAAGTTCCAGCGCGGCAATACGATCTGGGTGTGGCAGATTCTCATCGGCTCGACCGTCGGCATACTTGCGTCAACGATGGGTCGTCTGTACTCGTCTACATTCTACGCGCTGCGGGACACGAGGACGCCGCTCCGCTACGCAGCGGTCCGCGTGATCCTCACCACCGGGCTGGGGTATTTCTTCGCGCTGGTCCTGCCTGGCCTGCTGGGCGTCGACCGCAAGCTTGGTGCGGCAGGCCTGACGGCGTCGGCGGGTCTCGCGGGTTGGGTTGAATTCTATTTGTTGCGCCGCGAAATGGACAAGAGAATCGGCCGCACGAGGCTGGTGCCGGCACGCATGCTACGTCTCTGGGGCGCTGCGCTGGCCGGGGCTGCCATTCCGTGGGCGTACAAGTTCGCAGCGAACTGGGGCGCTCCGATTCTTTCGGCACACGAGGCTGCCGTGCGGTCGAAGCTCATGGCTCTCGCTCTGCTCTGCCTGTACGGGCTGACGTACCTCGGCATCACGGCCGCGTTTGGGATTCCGGAGGCGAAAAACGTCTTCGATCGCGGGAGACGACTCTTCAACCTCGCTCTGCGTCCGAAGTGAACCGGGCTTTTCACGGGTGGTATAATTACACATGCTGCCCGTTCCCGATGCCGTTGCGACAAAGCTGCTCCACCTTCCCGATGGACCCGGGGTCTATCTATGGAAGGGCACGGACGGGACCACTCTCTATGTAGGCAAGGCGAAGCGCCTGCGCTCCCGCGTGCGCAGCTATTTCGCCAACGACCAGCTGGAGAGCCCAAAAACGCGGCACCTCGTGGGCCTCATCGCCGATCTCGAGACGATCGTCGTCCCCAGCGAAGCGCACGCGCTGATCCTCGAAGCAAACCTGATCAAGGAGTACCGGCCGCGGTTCAACATCGCGCTGCGGGACGACAAGTCCTATCCGTACATCAAGGTGACGGTGCAGGAGCCGTTTCCTAGAGTGTTCGTCACGCGGCGGCTCGAAGACGACGGAGCGAGCTACTTCGGCCCGTACACTGATGTGGGTGCCATGCGACGCAGTCTCAACGTGGTGAAGAGAATCTTCACGGTGCGGAGCTGCAACTACGACATGCCGGCTCAGATGCCGGAGCGTCCGTGTCTCGACTACTACATCAAGCGATGCAAGGCTCCGTGCATCCTGGCGCAGTCGCAACAGGAATATCGCTCAATGATCGACGAAGTCGTGCTCTTTCTGTCGGGTCGTCCCGACGAAGTCGTGCGGCGTGTGAAGGAGCGGATGGATCTCGCATCCGAGCAACTCGACTTCGAGCGGGCCGCGGAATTGCGCGACGTCCTCCACCACCTTGAGCAGATGGAGGAGCCTACCGTCGTTCTCGAGGTGGAGGGCGGTGACCGCGACGTGATCGGCTACGCTCGCGACGGCGACGACGCCTGTGTCACCGTGCTACGCATCAGAGGCGGGAAGCTACTGTCGCGAGAGCAACGCTTCCTGACGAATATCGACGGCGAAGACGACACCGACGTCCTTACGATATTCCTCGCCGGGAGCTACGTCGGAATGCAGGAGAAAGCGCGACAACTCCTGCTCCCATTCGATTTCCCCGACCGCGAGCTGATCGAGCAGACACTTCCGGACAGCAAGATCCTGATTCCCCAGCGGGGACCGCGGCGCGATCTCATCGCGCTGGCCGAACAGAACGCGCGTCACCTGCTCGAGGAGCTCAAGCTCTCATCGATGGAGGCAGACGAGCGCGCCGGCGATCCGGTGTACGAGCTGGGCAGGGAGCTGGGCCTCCAGCGCCTGCCGCGATCACTCGTTTGCTTCGACATTTCCACGACCCAGGGTACCGATACGGTCGGCTCCTGCGTCTGGTTCGAGAATGGACGTCCGAAGAGGAGCGAGTACCGCAAGTTCAAGGTGAAGACAGTCGAGGGCACGGACGACTTCGCCTCGATTCAAGAAGTGGTTCGCCGATATTTCGAGCGGCGCATGAACGACGAAAAGCCATTGCCCGACCTGATCGTGATCGACGGTGGAAAGGGTCAGCTTTCGGCCGCCCACGCCGCTCTCGCGGAGTTGGCCCTAGCGGACCGCCCATTGATCAGCCTTGCCAAGCGGGACGAGGAGGTCTTCATCTGGGGTCGGGAAAAGCCCCTGAGGCTTTCGCGACGCTCGCCGGGACTCAGGCTTCTACAGCAGGCGCGGGATGAGGCCCATCGGTTCGCCGTGACCTACAACCGGAAACGGCGGTCGATGCGAACCGTGACCTCCGAGCTCCTCAAGGTGCCAGGTATCGGACCGGTAAAGCGGCACCAGCTGCTCAAGGAATTCGGGAGCGTACAGGGAGTCCGGGACGCGAGCGAGGAGGCAATCGCCAAGCTGCCCGGCTTCAACGCTGAACGCGCCAGGAAGCTCCTGGAGTCGCTCGCGGCGACCTCTCCTGTGTAACGGAAACGCAACCCCCAACGCGTAATATTGAGAGAGCTAAGGTTCGGTAATTCCTTGACTTCGCTCTCTATAGCTCTAAATTACTTGAGCTATGGTAAAGGTATCTCGCATCGAGGAAAAAAGCATCGCTGAGGAGCTCGGAATCCGGCCGGGCACGGAGCTGCTCACAGTAAATGGGCGCCCACTCGCGGACTTCCTCGACTGGGAGTTCCTTACCGCTGACGAGGAGCTTGTAATCGAAGCCCGTGAGCCTGATGGCGAAGAGGTCATCTACGAGTTGGAACGCCTCGACGGTGAGCCGCTCGGGATCTCGCTTCACCCGCCAACGGTGCGACGCTGCGCAAACAAGTGCGAGTTCTGCTTCATCGAGGGACTGCCGCCCGGGCTTCGCAAGCCGCTCTACATTCGCGACGATGATTACCGGCTCTCATTCGCCTACGGAAACTTCGCCACGCTTTCCAATGTGAAGGAACGCGACATCGAGCGCATCCTCGAGTATCGGTTGTCTCCGCTCTACGTCTCCGTCCACGCGACGAACCACGAGGCGAGGAAGGTCCTGCTCAACAACCAGCGCGTGCCTGACATCAAAGCCCAGCTCTCGCGGCTCACACAGGGCGGAATCCAGTTTCACGCCCAGATGGTCATCGTTCCGGGGTTGAACGACGAGGCGGTACTCGAAGAATCACTCACCGACTTATGGAACATGCAGGAAGCCGTTTTGTCGGCGGCGGTGGTTCCTGTCGGGCTCACGCAGTTCTCGCACCTTTACACCGGCAGGGGAATGGATCGCGAGACCGCGCGGACGATTCTGCTTCAGGTGGAGCGGTGGGGTGAGCGTGCAAAGAGAGAGCGTGGCGAGACCTGGGTGTTCGGATCTGACGAGCTTTACATGCTCGCCGAGAGGGAACTGCCGGGTCCCGAACACTATGGAGAGTTCGCCCAGATCGAGAATGGCGTCGGCTCGGTCACGTCGTTGCGCATGCGCGTCGCCGAGGGGCTGGGTCGCGTTGTCCGTCGCGATGGCCAGCGCATTGGCGTGGTCACAGGGTTGGCAATGGCGCCGCTGATGAAGCCGCTGCTCGACCGGCTGCGCGAAGCGAGCGGGGCGGATTTCAAGCTGATCGTCGCCGAGAATTCGCTCTTTGGTCCGACTATCACGACGGCCGGGCTTCTCGTTGGAAAGGACATCATGGCGGCGCTGAGCGATCGGCACGATCTCGACATCGCGCTGATTCCCGCCGAAACGATCAACGAGGACGGAATCTTTCTTGACGACTACACGCTCGCAGCTGTGCGCGAGTCATTGTCGATGCCGATCTTCCCATCATATGACTTCATCGATGTGCTGGAGTCCGAGTCGAGCGGGGTGCTCGCGTGAACCTTCCAGTCATCGCGCTCGTCGGCCGCCCGAATGTGGGCAAGTCAGCGCTGTTCAACCGCATCGTGGGTGAGAACAGCGCCATCGTCAGTGACGAGCCGGGAACGACGCGCGACCGCCACTTCGCACGCGCCGAATGGAATGGCCGTCAGTTCTGGCTGGTTGATACCGGCGGGCTGACCGACGATCCACACATCCCGATGGATCTCGAGATCAAGCGCCAGGTGCTGCAGGCAATCGAGGAGTCCGACCTCCTGATGCTGGTGGTCGACGCGAAGACCGGGCTGCACCCGAGTGACTCGCGAGTGGTTGACCTGCTGCGTGCTGCGCGCAAGCCGTGGGTGCTGGTCGCGAACAAAGTTGACGATCCGTCCACAACGGATTTCTACGAGTTCTACGAGCT
>JBGQIT010000275.1:0-4543 GCA_041498575.1 Gemmatimonadaceae bacterium | reverse complement strand
GGGGCGTAGTGAACTAACAAACTGGCATCTCTGCCACTGAGACCTCCCGCCTGTTCAGTTGCGGTTTGCGCCCATATCTAACGCGCGGTCCGGACTTGGCTAGACCTGCGACTTGGAGAACGCCGGCTGTCCGTCGAACTCCTGGAGCTTCTCGATGTGCATCCAGCGGTGCCGCGCGCCGATCGTGCCGAGCAATGCGAGAATCTCGATGTCTCCGAGAACCGCTGCCGCTTCGCGGAGCACGAATCTGCACCGGAAATGGTCGACGAGCGATATGCGCCGTCCGCTCGATGGGAAAACCATCGCCCCGCGATTCGTGATCATCTGGAGCTTGAGCGGGGACGGCTTGGCCAACAGCTCAAGGGCCGCCGCCAATTTCGCGGGATCGAGATCGGTCTCGATGTAGACGTCGAGTCCGATGAAACGTCGCGCCTTGGCGGGGACGACGTTCACGCCGAGCTGCGATGGGGGGAGATCGACCTTTCGGTAATCTTTGGGCGGACTCATCTTCGACCGTTTCCCCAGGTTGGCGATGACTGCCTGCGTGAACTCTGTCGTTGTCGCCGGCTTCTCCACGCCGATCATGTCGCTGGTGCGGATTCCGCTCTCGAGCGTCACGAGGACTGCCTGCTCGACATCGTTCGCGGCTTTGCCTTCGTCGATCTGGCGCAGCATCATCGCCGCGCTGAGGATGAGCGCCGTCGGATTTGCCCTGTTCTTTCCGGCGATGTCCGGCGCGGAGCCGTGTACCGCCTCGTAGATGGAAACGTCGTTGCCGATGTTCGCGGAGGGGGCAAAGCCGAGACCGCCGGTGAGGCCGGACGTGAGATCGCTCAGGATGTCGCCGTTCATGTTCGTCGTGACGATGACATCGAACTGCTCGGGCCGCATGGCGAGCTGATGGGCGCAGTTGTCGATCAGGATATGCCTCGACGTAATGGATGGATACTGCGGCGCAAACTCCTCGAATGTGCGCTGCAGCAGACCCTCGGTGAGCTTCATGATGTTCGACTTCGTCGCGCAATGAACCGCCTGACGTCCCTCGGCGAGTGCGAACGCGAATGCGAGCTTGACGATCTTCTCGCATCCTTCGCGCGAGATCAGCTTGAGACCCTCGGCCACGCCGGGCGTCTGCATGTACTCGATGCCGGCGTAGAGATCTTCGATGTTCTCGCGGACGATGACGATGTCGAGCTTTCGTCCCGTAAAGGCTGTCTGAACTCCGGGCAGCTCCCGAACCGGCCGAATGTTGCCGTAGGTCTCGAAGAGGGTGCGGAGCGTGACGTTGGCGCTGCGATTTCCGTATCCGATGGGAGTCTCGAGCGGACCCTTTAGCACGACGTGCGTGCGCTCTATCGACTCGATGGTCTCTTTCGGAATTCCGGTGACAATTCCCTTCTGGAACGCGCGGGCGCCTGCCTCACATTTCTCGAACTCGACGGCGACGCCGGTGGCTTTTATGATCTCGAGGGCCGATTCAACGACCTCCGGGCCGATTCCATCGCCCGACAGGACAGTTATCTTTCGTCTTGCTGGTGTCATCAGAGGAAGTTAATCCCTCTGAGAAGTCGTTATGTTGCGCGCGTAGCTCAGTTGGATAGAGCGTCGGCCTCCGGAGCCGAAGGTCGTGGGTTCGAGTCCCGCCGCGCGCATTTCCTCCCGCTCGCTGTTCCCCGGATTTGGGATCGCCGCGCCGGTCGGTCGGGAGGATGTCCCCTCGCGCCGGTCAGTCGGGAGGATGTCCTCTCCGGCGCTACGCTCGCTTGGTCGAAGCCCCTAACTACGCTCCCTCGCTCCGCTCGGTCGCGGGTCTTCTCCTCGCGCTCGCTTTGCAAAGCGCCAACGAGGACATCCCCCCTCCTTCCCTGTCCAGCGTCGCGCGGCCCGTGTCCACATTGCGAAATCGCGCACGCGTCAGAAATTCATCCAGCGGGTCACTTTTACCAGAAACACGTTCTCGGGCACAGTCCGGAACAGGTCGCCCGCATCGCGCGAGAACCGGAACGGCGCGCCGTCGGTGTCTGCGTGTCGTCCCTGCGACCACACCGCGAAGACCGTTGAGCCGGGGAGGTACTCCCACCGCAGCACCGCGTTGGAGCGGAACTCTTTCGCGTTGAAGGCCGGGTCGGCGAAGCGAAGATCGGCCACGCCGTCGCCCGTCACGTCAGCCTGGAGAGAGTCTGCACCGCGTCGCGGCACGAATCGCAGATACCTGTCAGCGTATTTCGCTGCGCGCGGAGCTACGACTTCCTTGAAATCGTCGTAAGTCGCGGCCGCTAGAAATGGCTGGGCGTAAAGCTGAAGCGACAAGGTTGGAGAAAACGCGAGATCCAGGCGTGTCGTCAACGCTGTCGTCGTGTGGTTGATCGCTCCAACCACGTACCTCGGCGTCGCACTGATCCCCGCCTGAGCCACGTAGAAATTATCGATTCGCTCTCGCGAAACGCTTGGGCCTAGCGTCACGGTCGCGCTGCTCGATGGCTGCCAGCTTACCGTGGGGGACCACGACGCCGACCACGCCCCCGGCGAATCGGATCTGTAGAAACTGTACGACCCGTTCACGCGCAGCGTGTTCTGCATCGGAGAATAGAAGTTTCCGTACGCCACCCACGCGCCGTCTTCCGCCAGCAACGGACCGCCGCGCAGTCGCAACGTAACCGCCGGCAGGCGACGCCCCACTCTCAGAAACGAGCCCCAGAAATTCCGCAGCTCGCCGGTCAGGTCGACGTTGAACTGCGAAAACGTCCGCTCGCCTCCGTAAGTCCACCACGACCACGTATTGGCGAAGATGTTCCAGTTGTTGAAGACGCGGCCGGGGCGACTCTCGACGATTCCAACCCAGACAAAATCCTCGTTCCAGTCGGCTTCCTTCTGGATGCCGAGATCGTTCACTTCGAAACCGGGACTGCGCGTGTAGTAAGCGTTGCCGAAGCGGAGGCGACCGGTTGCCTTGCTGAACTGGAGGCGCGCGCCAAGACCAGTAAGCGATGTTCGCGTCGTGTCGTAGGTGATGTGGTCCGCGTCGGGACGCTGGAAGTAATGAGCCGAGGATCGCTGTGTCTCCGCGATCGCGCCCGCGGATCCCTCTACTGAAGATGCGAATATCGCTCCGAAGAGCTCGTAGCTGTCTCCCCTGGAGCCGCCGAACCTGTGACGAAAATCCAGTCCGGCGGCGTAGGCCGCGGAATGAAGCTCCGACGCGGTCGCTCCGAGACTGAGCCGATTCGCGCTAGTGAACATGCCGCCAATCGCGCTTTTCCCTTCACGCAGGTCCCGCTGAATACGCACCACGCCATAGTTTGTAGCGGGCTCGACCAGCTCGCGGAAGTTGGCGCCCGTACTGTCACGCCCATCCGCATAGGCCGCCCTCGTAACAGCCTCCAATATTCCAATTGACAGTCCGCTGCTCGTCTTGCCCGAGATCTTTGCCGCGCCGAGGATAGTCGTCTGCGAAGGCTCGCTGACGAATCCCCCACGCGCGTCGGCGCTTATCTCCGGCGACCGTCCAATGCGCCGGGGATAGAAGAGCACTTCGCCGGGACTCTCGTAAATGGACATCTCGAACAAGCCACCGTTCTCTACAAAGAAGGGTCGCCGCTCCTGCTGCGTCGTCTCGAAACCGGAAAGGTTGACTTCCGATGGATCGGCCTCGACCTGGCCAAAGTCAGGATGCAGGGTCAGATCCAGGGTCAATCCACCGCGAAGTCCGAGCTTGGCGTCGAGCCCGACGCTGTTTTCCAACGCCGTCCGCCTGAAGAAAGGATCGGCGGGGTCGCCAGGGGAACACCTTACGCTCGAGCTCACGTACGGGATGATCTCTCGGCGTTGGGTGGCTGTCAGAAAGTCGAGCCCCGTCAGTTCTCCAAATCGGGAGACTTCGCGCCCCTCGTTCTGGGGCACCGGCGCCCAGCTCGACCACTCCTGCCGGCGACCAATGTTGCGGTAGAAGTTGATCCCCCACGTTGTCGGCTTTCCCGCCGGATCGGAATAGCGCAGCTGGGACAGCGGAATGCGGAACTCAGCGGTCCATCCCAGCGAGTCCCGAGCGACGGCTACATCCCACACCGCATCCCAGCTCATGTCGCCCTGGATATCGTCGTAATGGTACATATCCATCTTTACGCCGGCGGGATTCACCCGGAAATGGAAAGCCGATCGGCGGTCGTGAAAGCTGTCGATCAACACGTCAAGCATATCGGAATTGACCATCGCGTCGCGGCGGCTGAGGGGCGCGACCAGACTGTCTGGATGGTCGAAGGCGCGCATGCCGACGTAGACGGCATCTCCAACGAACACGACGCGGGCCTCTGTCCGTTCCGTGGCCGGTGCGCCGTCGTGCGGATAGTTCTGGGTGAAGTCGGTAGCGACAGTCGCCGAAGCCCACACAGGGTCGTCGAGCCGGCCGTCCAGGATAGGCGCAGTTACCGAGTGAGCCGCCGGCACGATCCGGGCGGCGGTGCCGCCTGACTGAACAGCCACCGGAACAGGAGCAGCAGTGGAGGACTGCTGTACGAACAACAGGGCGGCGAGGCAAACCAGCATG
>JBGQIT010000274.1:0-4549 GCA_041498575.1 Gemmatimonadaceae bacterium | reverse complement strand
GTGCTGGAGATCGAATCGCTGTTCAGCGGCGCACGTCACATCGCGATCGCGCGGTCCGCGCAGACGACGGTCGAAATCGACACCGTCAATCAGGCGATCTACGTCAGCGTTGGAGTCGACACGCTTCGAAAACGGGAGATAGGCAGGGATCACGGAGTTCAGCTTTCGGCGACTCGTGTGCGGATGTCTTACTCGCCGACTGGCATGGGGTACGGTGCCGCGAACCTCAGCGTCTTCGTGCGACGGAGCTCGTCCGTCGATACCGTCTTTGTGTCGCGACTGGGTCGCCTGCGGCACTGATCGACGGCGCCGGCGTGATGTCCACGGGCTCCGACTCGGATGCAACCGGAACCGCCGTATCCGACGTCGTCCCGAAATCGTAGCCCGGAACCGAAATGCGCGGAATCTGCTGGCCGATCATGCGCTCGATCGTGCGTACCATCGCGATTTCGTCGGGCGACATGAATGTGTACGCATCGCCGGTGGCGGCCGCACGCCCGGTGCGCCCAATGCGGTGCACGTAATCTTCCGGCTGCTGGGGCACGTCGTAGTTGATGACGTGGCTGATGCCGGAAACGTCGAGTCCTCGCTGCGCTATGTCCGTGGCCACGAGCACGCGGATCTTGCCCGACTTGAAATCCTCGAGCGCGCGGGTGCGTTCCCCCTGCGATTTATCGGCGTGCATCGCTGTCGCCGCGATTCCCGCGTCCTCGAGATGCCTCACGACCCGGTCCGCGCCATGCTTGGTACGGGTGAAAATGAGAACGGAGTCCATCTCCGCTTTCTTCAGCAGCTCGACCAGCAATGTGCTCTTTCGATCGCGTGGCACGGGGTAGACCGCGTGCGTAACGGTGCTAGCCGCTTCGGAGCGGCGCCCGACCTGAACGACTACCGGTTTCCGCAGATACTTTCGCGCCAGCGCTTCGACTTCAGGCGGCATTGTCGCACTGAATAGAAGCGTCTGCCGATAGGGCGGGATCTCGGCCACGATCCGATTCAGCTGCGGCGCGAATCCCATGTCGAGCATGCGATCAGCCTCGTCGAGAACCAGGACCTCGAGATCGTCAAAGGAAACGTTCTGGCGCTCCATGTGATCGAGCAAGCGGCCGGGTGTTGCGACCACGACATCCACCCCACGCAACAGCGTCTTCGACTGGGGCTCGATGCCGACTCCGCCGAAGATCGGGACGACGCGCAGGTCAGTGTACTTGCCGTATTTGCGGAAGCTCTCCTCCACCTGTGCAGCGAGCTCGCGTGTCGGAGTGAGAATCAAAACGCGAACGCGGTGAACGGGCTCCCCGTTCGTCCCGGTGAGTGGTGCGCTGATCAGATTGTGAACAATGGGGAGAGTGAAGCCGGCGGTCTTTCCGGTTCCGGTCTGGGCGAGACCGATCAGATCCCGACCCGCCAGAGCAAGCGGAATCGCCTGTTGCTGGATGGGCGTGGGATGGGTGTACCCTGCATCACGGACCGCGTGGAGGACTTCGGGGGCGAGGTCCAGCTCCTCAAAGGAGAATGGGGCCTCAAGGATTGGTTCAATCATCTGATTCTAATATACCCATAGGGAGGAACGCTTCGACGGAACTGCAACAGAACGGACTGACAACCGCAACTGAACGGGTGCCAGACGTCAGTAGCGTAGTTGCCAGCTATTAGTTCACGACGCCCGGACTTACCTCAGTGGCGTTCGGGGCACAGTCACTGTCTGTGCCTTGACCCGCGCCGGTGAAGTCATGGCGTAGTGAACTGTCGAACTGGTATCTCTGACACTGACCTCTGGCACCCGTTCAGTTGCAGTTTCCAGCCCGGCACCCGCTTAATTGCATTTCCAGCTAGACACCCGCCCGTCGAAGAAGGCCGATCAACGCCTCATTCACTTCCTCGGGTGTCTCTTCCGCGATGACGTGGCCCGCGTCGGGAATCGCGCGTAGAACGATCTGCGGAACCAGCGGGACGAAGATCCCCATTCCGTCGTCGGGCATCATGTGATCCAGACTGCCCCAAACGCCGACGGCCGGGAGGTTGACCGTGGCGAGCTGCCGGTGATCCGCCGCGTTCCAGTCATAGCTATGAAGGAGCTCCCGCATGGCGAGCGCGTATTCCGGGAACTGCGACGGAGCGAGGTACTCCTCCACATCGCGCTTCGTAAAATGTCCGCGCTTTCCGTATACCCGCTTGAGCGCACGTTTCACGACCACCCGCGGGTTTATCTGGCGAAGTATCGGCATGAGTACGGCGGGCGTGAGAAAGCGGTACAGCCGCATCCGTGGCACGCCTCTGAGTCCGACCGGTGAGAGCATGCCGAGGCACCGCGCGCGCTCGGGATATCGCGATGCGAAATGGTAGATAAGGGATCCGCCAAGCGAATGTCCGGCGAGGGCCGGACACTCGAGCCCCAGTGCATCCAGGATGTCGCGCAGATGCTCGACCAGCGAGTCGATCGTGTACTCGTCGGACTCGACCGGCTTGTCGGACAACCCATGTCCCTTGAGATCCACGGCAATCGAGCGAAATCCGGCTTCGGCCAGCGCCGGCAGGTTGTAGCGAAACACATAGGCGCTGCAACCCCAGCCGTGTACAAGCACTACTGGCGGCGAAGACGGATCGCCCCGCTCCACCACGCGAATCCTTATTCCAGAGCGAAGCCGCGGAAAACTCACGCGATAGGCCGGATCACCGGCGGGGAACATCTCGCCGGGAGTGAGATTGCGCCGGCGACTGGATCCCGGCATCAGATCAGATTAATTCGATTTCCCGGCCGAGAAGTTTTCCGATGAGCCCGATGCGGAAGGTGACATCGGCCCATTTCGATTCCTGGGACGCGCCGTCGTCGAGAGGGAACGTAGACCACGCCCACTGATTCGTCGTCGTCGGCCGCTCCATACCCTTGTGTGGATGCCAAACGCCATTGCGATCGCGATCGTCGACGAATCTCTCATAGAGCTTCATCCAACCATCGTTGCGGCGGAGGAAATTGAGACGTGCCATCGTCTCGAGCCACAGCAATGCGAACGGTACATCCGCCTCGACTGCATTTCGGTGGGGCAGGACGTCACCCATGATAAGATGGGGCTGCGCCACCATTTTCTTCCCGAAGAGCTGAAGTGCTTCCTGGCGCGGGAGCGGCTGCGTGATCCAATCGTAGATGCGCTCGACACCGCTGAAGTGTTCGTGCCGGAAGATCGGCATGTACGCGAGCATCGTCAGGGTATAAATCGATGGCGGCGCCGATTCCGGAGCAAGCACGTGAGTGTTGCCAACGCGCATCCAGGGCTTCTCGCCGAGCGGAGAGTTGAGGTACGACACGGTGCGCTCGAGAATGCGTCGCGCCGCGCCACGCAGTCGCGGATCGTTCTCGTACCCCATTTGCGCAAGCGTTGCCGCCGCCGCTTCGCGGAAGATTCCGCGCGTGCGTCGAACGATATCGTCATCCCTCGTTTTCGTCCCGAGCTCGAACGTGAATGCTGGATCGTTGTCCTCGGCGAGCAGTCTGAAAAGAATCCTGCGAGCGAGCACGAGTGGCGGCGACTCGCGACCCCAGCCGTACTCGGAAAGGCGTCGAACCGCTGGAATCGTTCCGATGTTGGCGAAATCGGTGGCGTGTCGTCCAGGAAGCGAAAGAACCGATTGACTCCACATCCCGTCGCGCGACTGGGTGACGGCGAGCTTAATGGCCGGCCGATGCGAATACGGAAGCCAGTCGAACTCTGACGACGTCGGCTCCGCGGTGCGCGCGACCTCGGTCATCGCGCGGTACTTAATCGGCGCAGATGCGTGCTCAAGCAGCCAGCTCAACGGAAAAGAGAGTGGCTCCGGGGCGGGCGCTGCTATCGTAGGGGCTGGTTCGGCGGTGATACTGGTTGCGGTCACAGGCGGCGCTCGGCACGCTGAAAGGAGCAATACTCAAAGCCGACAGCTGGATGAGCCGCCGTCAGCGCGGGGAAGAATAGCACGATTTCAGTCCGGCGCCTAGGGGCGACAGGCTAAATTGTTGCAGCTTATAGATTTAGATCACAGGCAACTGAACATGCGGCCAGCCGATAGCTGACCAAGGTGTCAGCTATCAGGCCAAAAAACGCCGGCGACGTCAATGGCGCTGATCACAGCACAATTAATCCGTACTGCGGCCAACCCTTTTGCCTTCTTTGGCGTATAACATCCGGGGCGCCAGTTCGGCGTCCAACACACATCTCCAGGAGAGTAGGATGAAGCTTATTCGCATCGCCACGCTGGCTGCTGCCCTCTGCGTTGGCATCACATCGGTCGCCGCAGCCCAGGGCACTGAGCCGCCTAAACAGGGTCAGGGCGAAATGCGCCGCGGCGCGATGGGCGGACAGCTCCTCAAGGACATCACTCTGTCGGACGCGCAGAAAGCGCAGGTCAAGACGATCCGCGAGAAGTACGCGCCGCAACAGTTGGAGCTGCGCAAGTCGGTTCAGGCCACCGGTGGTCCGCCGGACGACGCGACCCGCGCCAAGATAGCGGACCTCCAAAACCAGCAAGCCGCCGAGATCCGCGCGATCCTAACCGCCGATCAGCAGAAGACTTT
>JBGQIT010000273.1:0-4563 GCA_041498575.1 Gemmatimonadaceae bacterium | reverse complement strand
GTTCCGTGTAGGCGTTGATCGCGAGCTGTGCGCCGCCAAGTGCGGCTGTGGAGTGTACGTTGGCGGCGGTGCCCGACGCCGGCATCGGGGAAACCGTAAACTTGCCGGCCACTTTGGATTGCGCGGTGTCGCTCATCGCCGCGACCGGGTACGGCCAGTTGCGCATAAACGCGGCGTTCCCGTTCTGGAAAGCGAAGCGCGCTTCCTCCTCGTGCCATGTGAGGACGTCGAGCGGGGCGACGTGCGTCGCGTACAGCTCGTCGCGCATGAACTCGAGCGCGCGCACCGCCTCGGGACGATTCACGACGACCTCGCCCTTCTCGTCGATGATGCGGCCACCGAACGCTCCAAGATATTCCACGAAGCCGGTGATCAGACCTTCGTACCGCGCGCCCTGCCAGACGATTCCGTAGCGCGGCCCACCGCGGCGCGCCATCGCAGCCTGCGCACTCTTTACCATCTCCTCGAGGGTCTTCGGCTCATTGGGAACGAGATCGGTGCGGCGGTAGAGGAGTCCGACGTCAGCGAACCACGGCAGCGCATAAAGTTTCCCGGCCCAGGTGTTTGCCGTGATCGTCGCGGGGAAGAACTCGACTCGAGGCGGCCCGTACTTGTCGAGCGGCAGGACCCATCCTGCTGCCGCGAACTCCGGAGTCCAGACGACGTCGAGCTGGAGGATAGATGGATTTCCAACCCGAGCGTTGAGCCACTGCACATAGAGCTGATGCCGCTGCGACGCGTCGTCGGGCGTCCGCTGCAATTCAACGCGAACCCCCGGATTGAGCTCCATGAAGCGTTGCAGCTGTTTGGCGACAAGCGTCCCCTCGGCGCCGAGCGCGGAGCCCGAGAAAGTGAGAACAGTCTCGTTCTTGTCGGAAGCCCGCTCGCAAGCCGCAAGAAAGCCCGCGAGTACGAGCGCCGCTGGTAGTCCGACCTTCACGAAATGCTTGACAGGGAAGGAGGCCCGGTGTCCTCGGAGGGGCACCCGCAGCAAGAGCCCGCCGTTTGGGCGCGCCAGCGCGCCCTAACGGCGGGCGTGCGAGGACACTGCCCCGCAGAGGATACCGGGCCGATTAACCGGGGCCGGGGCGTCATCGAATCCGCGAAAGGACGAACTGCACCGCGAGATCCGTGACATTCCACAACTGAACGTCGGTGCTTGTCCCGTACCGAATCGGCTTCAGCATTCCATCGCTGATCTCGTAACTCCACAATTCATTGTGCTTCAGTCCGGACGCTTCTACGGCGCTGTTGACCCGCCTCAGCGCATCTCGCATTTCCGTCACGTATGGAGCGAGTCCTGGACTGCGCGCCCTACCCAAGCTGTCGGTCGCGCCCCAAACTTGATTCGCCAAGCCGAGCAGAGTCAGATTGACCTCCCTACCCCAGACCACGCGCGGAGAGTGGTAGGTGTCGCGTTTGAACGCTTCCCAAACGGCCGGCGGAGCGTAGGCGTCGTTCGCGACAAGCGGACCGAGACGGTCGACCAACAGCCCAACGGGATAGGCGCGCACAATTGCGCGGACGTCTCGCATCACCGCACTCAGTGCCGCGCTCGTCGTGTCCTTGCCATCTCTCAGGAAGAGCCAGGTGGCGGGATCGGTGTTGACAACGGGGATCGGGCGCCCTGCCGAATCCAGCGAGATCGCGAGAAACTCGAGCGGCGATTTGTCGGCGCCTGTCGCGGACAGTACGCCCTGCCAGTACGCACGCTCCGGCGCCGGAAGCCATTGGAGCTTTGCCGCGACCCTGGTCTGAATCTCCTCCGGCGTCAGCGAGACGACGAAATGCCGCCCAGCTCCTCTCCAGTTCTCGATCGCGCGCTGGAAGAACGCCTGATCGTGGGCAAAATCGCCGAGCGGTGTATTGGCCACGCCGGGTGCGAGCGCAGCGAGCTGCTCGTTTGAAAAACCGATTGCCTCGAGTGCGGCAAGAATCTCCCCGATGGATTGGAGCGCACGAGGTACCCAGATGGCGTTGATGTCCATCTCGAAGCGCCCATTCGCATAGCCGGCATTGCTGTCGCGCCAGCTGATCGACCGCCAATGGGTCGAATCGAGCCGCGGCGATCCGATGAGATTCTGGATGGCGGGATCGCGCGCGTAAGGAGCGGCGAGCGACGCCACGAGTCCGAGCTCTCTCAGAAGAAGCCTGACGCGCGGACCGCTCCCGTCCGACGAATCCAACAGGAATGCCTTTTTTCGCGCCGCAGTCACGGCGGCGTTCCCGAGGTAACGTGCCACGACTACCGGCAGCTGGAACTCGTCGTCGCGCATGTGATAGTTCTCGCGCACCTTTTGCAAATCGGGCAGCAGCTCCCGTGCGTGTGTAAGGGCAGTATCGGCCGCTGCTCGACTTCCGCGCCGAATCACGCGGAAGTACTCCGCCATGTGCGCGTTGTACTCGGCGGCATTCTCACGGATCGCCTGCCCTCCCAGCGCCTCCTCGTGACTGACATCGCCTTCCGGTCCGAGCTTTCTCAGCGCGCTCGCGATCACGAACTCCGGCATCGCGTCGGTCCAGACCGGCTGCATCATCAGCGAGGTCATCATCATGTCGCGGCCGAAGTACGTCGCGTAATTGGGGAGCCCGGCCATCAGCTTCTCTTTGGAGCTGAGCAGCTCCGTCCCACGCGCGTCGCGCTCGAGCTGGCGGTAGCGGGCCACCGTCGCGGCAGCGTCCGCATTTTTTGCGGCATTGCCGCGCGCGCGATCGGCGGCGACTCGCGCGTCATTCAGGAAGCGGAGGAACGCGGTGTTGAAGATCTGATCCCGCGCTAGCGGAGTAAGCGGGGGCGCGTCGGTAGTGACGCGGACGGTGAAGCGGATGGGACGGTTGGAATTGGCTCGCATCGAGACTATGGGCAGCGTCACCAGAAGCGAGGCGTCGCGCGGATCGGGGCTCAGGTCGAGCTGAAGATTCGTTTTTGCATCGAGCGTCGTCTGTGATGCGGTCACGCCGCGCCGGTCACGCATGCCGGTGGTGATGAGATCGGGCTCGAGCCTCGCCCTCAGATCCGACGTCAGCCCCGCGTTGAAAAACCCCAATTGTCGCTGCCGCTCGGCCGGGTCGAGACGATCCAGATTCGCGATCAGCTCCTCCTGCTCCCGCAATCTGAACGTGGGCCAGTCGAACAGCTCGAGCTGGCGCCCCGAATAGCCCAGATCGCGCTCGACCCGCATGGAGCCGAGGAGGATCCACCCGATCAGGACCTGGGGCGCATTCGCGACAAGCTGATACTCGATCGTACGGCGATTGCCCACCTGCGAGATGATGGCGTCGGGCGATCCCCACTCGAGGCGAATCGGCTTCCCGGTCCCATCCCGGACGGTGAACCCGACGCTCTCGTTCACGGCGTCTGGCAGTAGATTCACGACCCGCCCGCTCCGCGCGTCGAGATAGATCTGCACAACGTTCCCCTTCGTGTCGCGGAAGAAGCGCGTCTGGTAACCTTGGTACGCGGCGGGATCGTCGAGGCCCTGCTCCGGGAAGGCGAGCACTGGTTGCACGGTGCGGGTCTGCGCGACTGCGGGTGCCGCACCCAATGAGAGAGCACCAGGAAGCAGGGCGATCCAGGCAGTCAGCGCGTACGTCTTCCTCATCAATCTCTCTCCGGTCGAACGGGCGCGAGGAATCGAGTCAGGGATAATGTGGCACGCCAAGACCGTCGCGTCATTAGCCGCGACGCGCACAAGCCCCTGTTTCGGGATACTATTTCGCCTGTATGAAAGCTCCCAGCAAACCAGCCTAGTCGGCCAACAGCTCCCTGCTTCCGTTCTGTGGATGCAAGTGGCCAACCCGATCCCTGACCCATAAGTGACCTCGCTGGACCTCGCTCTCATCGGCAACGGCAGCATTGGGGCGCTCATCGACGCTCAGGGCGCCGTGGCGTGGTGCTGCTTCCCCCGCTTCGATGGTGACCCCGTTTTCTGCTCGCTTCTCGCCGGTGACTCACCGCGCGACGCGCTCGGCACGTTCACAATCGAGCTCCAGGGGAGCGTCAGCATCGAGCAACAATATCTCCCAGACACTCCGATACTCATCACGCGCTTCTACGACATGAAGGGTGGCGGCGTCGAGATCACCGATTTCTGCCCGCGCTACGAGAATGACGGCGAGATGTTCTGCCCCAGGCTGCTCGTGCGTCAAGTGAGACCGATCGATGGACAGCCGAACATCCGCGTTCGCGTCGATCCGGCCGCCGACTACGGCTGCGCGAAACGCCAGCACGCGCTCGGTGCAAATCACATCAGCTATGCGGGCGAGCAGGCACTGCGGCTCACGACCAACGCGCCGACAGAGTCGATCGTCGACCGGACGCTTTTCCATGTCCACGAAACCATAACCTTGATGTTCGGACTCGACGACCCTGTCGCGGGGGACCTGGCGAGTGCGGGCACCACGATGCTCGAGAGAACCACCGCGTATTGGCGCAATTGGCTGCGCTCGCTCCATGCCCCAGCCGAATGGCGCGACGCGGTGATTCGCGCCGCGATTACGTTGGAACTGAACGTCTACGAGCCTACCGGCGCCATCATCCCTGCGATAACGACCTCGATCCCC
>JBGQIT010000272.1:0-4586 GCA_041498575.1 Gemmatimonadaceae bacterium | reverse complement strand
GAAGTGCACGCTGTTCGTGCAGTCGATGGTGCCGGAACATACCGAGCTTGCATGGATATTCAACACTCTCACTCCACTGGGCGAGCTCGAGCGTCAGACACAGTTCAAGGAAAAGGCGAGCCGCGAAGAGAGTGTTCCTGCCGGACTACTCAACTATCCGGTACTACAGGCGGCCGACATTCTTCTGTATCGCGCCGAGCTGGTGCCGGTTGGCGAGGACCAGGTGCAGCACCTCGAGCTGTCTCGCGAGATAGCACGCAAGTGGAACGCGCGGTTCGACATTCGTGTTCCGGCCGCGAGTCGTGTGTCCGGCGCGAAATCAGTGCCGGCCGCGCACAGTACATCCGAGTCAGCGCCGAGCGGTTTTTTCCCGGAGCCAAAGGCGCTGCTCACTCCCACTCGTCGCGTCATGGGACTGGATAGCCAGGCGAAGATGTCGAAGTCGCTCGGGAACACGGTCGATCTGCTCGAGGATCCGGCGTCGATCTGGGAGAAGCTGAAACCAGCAGTGACCGATCCGGCGCGAGTGCGCCGGACCGATCCAGGCACTCCGGAAGTGTGCAACATCTATCACTTGCACAAGGCCTTCAGTCCGCCGGCGACGGTCGAGCACGTCGCCGTACAGTGCCGTACGGCTGGTTGGGGCTGCCTCGATTGCAAGAAGGTTCTGCACGAATCGATGGAGAAGGAGCTCGCTCCCATTCGGGCGCGTGCAAAGGAGATCGCCGCAAATCCGAAGAAGATGAAAAGCGATCTCGCCGCCGGGGCCGAGCACGCTCGGTCGGAAGCCGGGAAGACGATGAAAGAAGTGAAGCAGAAAATGGGGCTCACCTAGACGTCCGGCATGGCCCAAGCCTACCTCGCTCAGCGCGCGAAAAGTCTGCTCTCCGAGCTGGCGCAAAATCCGAGGTTTGCGGGAAGCGCTGAAGAATCCGCGGCAAGAGCGTTGTGCCGGGCCGAGCTCGAGCGCGCGGGATTCGAGTGCCGGGAGCTGCCGTTCGAGTACTCAGAGTGGCCCGGGCGATGGGGACCGCCGCTCGCCGCCGCGTTTCAGGCGGCAACAATTCTCGCCGTCGCGCATATGGCAGTCCATTATGGACCACTGTCCGCACTGGTGGTTGGCGCGGCGCTACTGACCGCTCTCATGTTCGCGTCCGGTGACGCGAAGCGACGCTGGACCGCGCGGTTTCCGCTGCGCCGCGCGAGATCCGAAAACCTGGAAGCAAAGCGCGGCAATCCGGTCGTTTGGCTCGTTGCTCATAGCGACTCGAAGTCCCAAACGGTGCCGATGCTGATTCGAATAGCAGCCTCGGTCGCGCTGGCTGCCGTTACCGCCTCGTCGTTCGGAGTTCTCTTGCTCGCCCTTGTTGGAGTGAGCTTCATTGTGTCGGTGTGGCACTTGCTTGCGATCCTGGCAGTCCTCACAGCGCTTCCTTCGATGCTCTGCTTCATCCGAAATGATTCCAATGGAGCGGTCGATAACGCCAGCGGCATAGTGGCGGTCCTTCTTGCCGCGCAGTCGGCCTCAACTCCCCGTGAGCTTGGCGTTCTCATCACTAGCGGCGAGGAGCTGGGCCTGGCAGGTGCGCGGGCCTGGGCTGGCGCTCAAGTGAGAGCAGATTCGGCCGAACCTGCCCTTAAAGTTCTGAACTGCGATACCGTGGACGACGCTGGCGATTGGCGGTGCATGTATACGGGGCCCAGGCCGAAACGGATCGTGGCGGCTGCTGAAACAATCGCCGGCAGGGTGGGCGTACGACTTCTCGTGGGGCGTCTCATTCCGGGAATCCTGGCCGACAGTATGGCGTTCGCCGATCGGGGTGTCGAAGCGGTCACGCTCAGCAGGGGTACCCTGTCGACTCTCGCGCGCATTCATACGCGGCGCGATAATTCCAATGCGTTGGGGGGACATGGCGCCGCGGAGGCGAGCGTCCTCCTTTCTGCTCTAGCCAAGGAACTGGGCTGATGTATCTGCTGATTCTCGCGGGCGTGATCATATTGTCGCTGGTCCTGATCGTCCTGGGCCTGCCCGGGCTCTGGATCATGGTGGCGACAGCCGTCGCATATAACTTGATCGTCCCGGGCGAACCGATCGGCTGGGTCACCCTGGTCGCCGTCGCCGTTCTGGCCCTGATCGCCGAGCTGCTCGAGTTCTCGCTGACGGGTCGCTACGCGAGAAAGTACGGCGGCTCGCGCCGCGCCGGCTGGGGAGCGATTCTTGGAGGCATGGTCGGGGCGATTGTCGGAGTTCCGATACCGATCGTTGGCCCCGTCATTGGCGCGTTCATCGGCTCATTCCTTGGAGCGCTGATTGCGGAGCTAACGGGCGGATCGTCAGCAGGAGATGCAACGCGCGTCGCGAAAGGAGCATTGATCGGACGCGTGATGTCCACGGTTCTAAAGATTGGGATTGGCTTCACGATTGGCGTTTGGATCTTCATCGCAGCCGCGAAATAATCTCCCATGCCGACGAAACCATGATCGCAGCCGAAAGTGTCAGCGCAGCGACGGATTCCGCTTCCATCGAAGGGAAGTACGTCTACTGCATCATCCGCAACGACCGCTTGCGTGAGTTCGGCGAGATCGGCATCGGGAGCGGCGCGCGCGTGTACACGGTCAATCACAAGGACCTGGCGGCAGTGGTGAGCGACACGCCGATAGTGATCTACGATCCGACACGAGAGAACGTCCTCGCGCATGAGTTCGTCAATGAGACCGTGATGCGCGAGTTCACACTCATCCCGATGTCGTTCGGTACGATATTCCGCTCGGAGAATGACGTACGCGCCCTGCTCAACTCCACCTATCAGGCGTTCACCGACGTACTCGACAAGATGCAGGACAAGATCGAGTTCGGTCTCAAGATTCTGTGGGACAGGGACAGCGTAGTCGCCGCGATCGAGCGCGACAACGACGAGATTCGCCGGCTCAAGGACGAGATCACTCGCAACGCCGCCTCGTCGACGTATTTCGCGCGCATGCAGCTGGGTCGTCTGGTCGAGGCCGCGATGGAGGAGGCGAGCAACCGCTACGTAAACGATATCCACGAGCAGCTGAAGGACGTCTCGGTCGCCAGCCGTAGCAGCAAGGTCATTGGCGACCGGATGATTCTGAACGCCGCCTTTCTCGTGGATCGCAAGGACGAGAAGGCGTTCGACGAAAAAGTGAAAGCCATCAGCCTCCAGTACGAGGATCTTCTTACCTTCAAGTACACCGGACCGTGGCCTCCGTACAACTTCGTGAACATCAAGCTGAAGCTGGAGAAGGCGACCTGACGCGGGTCTGATCTCATGGGACTTCTCACCAACATTCTGCTCGCGCCCTTCCTCGGCCCCGTGTGGGGAACGAGATGGACGCTCGAAAAAGTCGACCGCGTCGTCCGTGACGAGCTGACTGATGACACGCCGATCAAGGAAGATCTGATGGCGCTCCAGCTGCAGCTCGAGGTGGGCGAGATTGACGATGATGAGTACGTCCGCCGCGAAGCCGAAATCATGAAGAGGCTGCGGGAAGTTCGCGAATGGCGTGAGAAGTTCGGGATGTCCACCAGTGGTGGCCCCGTTCGCGTCGTCGAAAGCGGCGAGCCAGAGTAGTAATCGCCGCCGCGGTCGAATGATCGAGCGTCTGTGCTACGTGTACGGAGTCGTCGGCTCCTCGATTGAAACGGCGACCGCTCCGACGGGCATCGATGGCGAGCCGGTCAGCCTCATTTCCAGCGGAGGCGTCTCCGCCCTCGCCACCTCCGTCAGCGCCGAGGACTACGCGCCGGACAGAGTCGAGTCGCTAACGGCGGATGTCGATTGGGTGAGTCAGCGCGCAATGGCGCACGACCGGGTTCTCACCTGGGCGTCAGATAATGGCGCCGTGATCCCGTTCCCGATGTGGACGCTGTTTCGGGATGCCAAGGCGGTCAAGGCAATGCTGTCAAAGCGGCTGACCGAGCTTCGCGAGACGTTCGCGCGGATCGCGGACGGTCGGGAATTCATCGTCCGCGTCTACGTGCAACCCGGCGTCCTCAAGGACCGACTCGGCGAGCACAGCTCGGAGCTGACGGCGCTCGAAGCGGAAGCCGCCAAGGCGACGCCGGGCCAGAAATACCTTCTCGAGAGAAAGATCGAAAACCTTCGCCGCGACGCGGGGCGTGATGTGACGGCGAAAGTGGCCTCCGAGATTCACGACGCGCTGCGCTTGGCGTCAATAGACACGATCCGCGAGCAGCCAGTCAATTCCGGCGCGCCGCGCGAGCAGGGACGCGCCGTTCTCAACGCATCGTTTCTGGTCGCCCCCAAGCGGGTGGTCGAGTTCCAGCGTGCGCTGACGGCGATGGTCAACAAGTACGAGCCGTCGGGATTCAAGTTCGACTTCACGGGACCGTGGCCGCCGTATCACTTCGTCGGCGAGAGATCACCGTGAGCCTCGACGACATATTTGGCGAGCCGCGAATCGAGCTTTCCGAAGTACTCAACCATATTCTCGACAAGGGGGTCGTCCTCAAGGGTGAAGTAATGCTCGCGGTCGCGGACATCGATCTGATCCAGCTGGATCTCGGACTCTTGCTGACAGCTGTCGAATCGGCGACGAGACGG
>JBGQIT010000271.1:0-4595 GCA_041498575.1 Gemmatimonadaceae bacterium | reverse complement strand
GACCTCAAGGGCCGCCCGCCGGGCAAGCCATTTCTCCTGCTCGTCGCCGCCAGCGAGATGATCACGCGCCTCGGACTTCATCTCACCGGCTACGCATCGACGTTTGCAGCGCGATTCTGGCCGGGTCCCCTCACGCTCGTACTTCCTGGCGGCGAAAAGAGGGTGCCCGATCGAGTCCGTGGGCCGGAAGGCGGCGTTGCGGTGAGATGGACACCCCACCGCTCACTGGCCCGGCTGATTCTCGCGCACGGTCAACCGATAACATCCACGAGCGCGAACCGGCCCGGTGTGCCGCCGGCTACCGCGGCGGATCAGATCGTCTCGCAATGGAGTGATGCAATCACGCGGGGGACCTTGCGCGTTCTCGATGGCGGTAGGCTCCGGGAGTCGCACCCATCGACCGTCGTCGATTGTACCGGCAGACTCCCCCGAGTGATCAGGCCGGGGGCTATTCCGGCCGCGAAGCTGAGAGAGAGCGTCCCTGACCTGGTCGGGGACGCGTAGCAGATGAATCTCCTTTTCGTCTGCAGCGGCAACACCTGCCGAAGCCCGATGGCGGAAGCGCTCGCGCGCAAGGTCGCAGCGCGCCGGGGCATCGAGGATCTCAACGTCTCGAGCGCGGGGACGAATGCGTGGGACAACGTCCCGGCAACCGACGAGGCACTCCTCGTTGGCATGGAGCGCGACATCGATCTCACCGGCCATCGCGCCAGAAAGCTCACGCCCGCGATCGTTTCCGAGGCTGATCTCATCTTCGTCATGACATCGGGCCATCTGGAGCAGGTAAAGCAGCTCGGTGGGCGGGGAAAGGTTCACGTAATCGACGAGTACGCTTCGGGCACGCCAAACCAGGGAGTAGCGGATCCTTACGGCGGCGATCTCGAAGCGTACCGGCACACCGCCGATGTGCTGGAGCGGGAGCTCGAGAAATTGTTCGACCGCCTTGCCAGCTGAGACCAAAGCTTCCGTGAACAAAACTCCGGGGCGGCTCGTGCTGCTCGGGCATCCGGTGGCCCACTCGCTCTCGCCGATCTTTCAGAATGCCGCGCTCCGCGCAGCCGGAATCTCTCTCCTGTACGAAGCGGTGGACGTCCTGCCCCGCGATCTTCGCGCGCTGCTCAAGAAATTGAAGGATCTCGGTGTTGCCGGTAATGTCACCATTCCCCACAAGGTCGCGGTCCACGCCAGCTGCGACGAGCTCACGGATGTCGCCGAGCGTGTGGGAGCGGTGAACACGTTCTGGTTCGAATCCGGGCGGCTTCACGGCGACAATACCGACGTCGGCGGTTTCGACGCAGCCGCCCGGGCTCTCCTTGGAGGCGAGACGGCCGGGGCGCGAATCGTCGTGCTTGGAAGTGGTGGCGCCGCCGCCGCCGTCATTGCGGCGGTGGAGCAATGGGCCGATGCGCGGGTCGCGATCGTCGCGCGCAGCTTCGAGCGCGCGTCAAAGCTGGCCCGACGCTTTCGGGATGTCGCGCGAGTCGAAAAGAGTGCCGAGCAAGCGGTCGCGGACGCGACATTGATCGTAAATGCGACGCCCGTTGGGCAACGCGAGGCTGAGCAACCTCTGGACATTGGAATTGTTCCAAAGACAGCCGCGGTGATGGACCTCGTCTACCGCCGCGGAGGAGGCACGCCATGGGTGAAGGCGGCACGAAAGAAGGGCAATCCCGCGGCGGACGGGCTGCCGATGCTGCTCGAGCAGGGCGCGCTTTCGTTCCAGCGCTGGTTCGGGATCGAGCCGGATCGGGAGGTAATGAGGCAGTCGTTGCTCTAGCGCGTATCGGCCGACGGCTTGGGATCCGGGAATATCTCAACGGCGCCATTGATCTTCTGCTGCCGCGCGCCTGCGTTTCCTGCGAGCGGCTATTATCGCGTCTCGAATCGGGAATCGTCTGCGGCTTGTGCTGGTCGCGCCTGCCTTATCTCCCCTCTCCGCGGTGCGAGCGATGCGGCCACCCCCTTTCCACCGGGAGTTGTCGCTGGTGCGACCTCCTCCCACCGTTCATTCGCGCCGTCAGGTCGGTGTGCTGGATGCCGGTCGAGCCGGCCTCGAGCATCGTTCACGCGCTCAAGTACGAAGGCTGGGCAGCGGTCGCAGATGAAATGGCCGAGCGGATGAGTCGGCTCTCGTGGCCGCCGGATGTTGTCGACGAACGGGCGGCGCTCGTGCCCATCCCCCTCGCATCAGCGAGAAAACGCCAGCGTGGCTATAATCAGAGTGCGCTTATCGCGAGCGGACTCGGGCTGCGGTGGCGCATTCCTGTATGGGAAGACGTCGTCGTGCGCTCGCGCGAGACCAGCTCGCAGACAAGGTTGACACCAGAACAGAGGCTGGACAACGTTGCAGGCTCGTTTCGCGTCGGTGATCGACAGTTGGAACAGTTGCGCGGCGCCCACCTCGTGATCGTGGATGACGTGGTGACGACCGCCGCGACGCTCAACGCGTGCGCGAAGGTGCTGTACGAATCGGGTGCGCGGATAATCAGTTACGTGACTTTCGGCCGGGCTCACGCCAGTGGTGACCGGCTTTAACCGAATGGAGCTAACGGAATGGCAACTCGGATAGGCATCAACGGATTTGGACGGATTGGCCGGCAGGTCGTGCGCGCGGCGAAGAATGAAGGTGTCGCTGATCTCGACTTCGTCGCGGTGAACGACATCACTGATACCAAAACGCTCGCGCACCTCTTCAAGTACGACTCGGTGCACCGCACGTATCAGGGCGATGTCACCGCGGGGAAGGACTCGATCACCATCGACGGTGACGAGATCAAGATTCTCTCCCAGAAGGATCCCGCCTTGCTCCCGTGGAAAGAGCTCGGCGTGGATATCGTCCTCGAATCCACCGGTCGCTTCACCGATGCCGGCGCCGCCAGAAAGCACATCGAAGCGGGCGCCAGGAAGGTACTGATCTCCGCGCCAGCGAAGGACGAGGACATCACCATCGTCATGGGCGTGAACAGCGACAAGTACGATTCGGCGAAGCACACGATCGTCTCCAACGCTTCATGCACGACGAACTGCGTCGTGCCGATGGTCAAAGTCATTCGCGACAACTTCGGCTTTCGTCACGCGTCGATGGTCACGATTCACAGTTACACCAACGACCAGCAAGTCCTCGATCTCCCGCACAAGGATCTGCGCCGCGCGCGAGCGGCTGCCCTGTCCATCATCCCGACCACCACCGGAGCGGCAAAAGCGACCGGGCTCGTCATTCCCGAGGTAAAGGGAAAGATCGACGGGAGCTCCATTCGCGTTCCTACTCCCGACGTCTCCTATACGATTCTCACGGTTGAGATCGAGAAGGGCGGCGCCACTAAGGAATCCGTGAACGCCGCGTACAAGAAGGCCGCGGCCGAGGGTCCGCTCCAGGGGATTCTTCGCTACACCGATGAGGAGCTCGTATCGAGCGACTTCATTGGCGATCCGGCGTCGTGCATCCTCGACTCGAAGACGACCAATGTCATCGATGGCACACTCGTTACTGTGCAGGGCTGGTACGACAACGAGTGGGGCTATGCGTCACGCTGCGTCGACATGCTCCGCTTCATGGGGTCACGACTCTAGACAGAACCCGGACAATGAAAAAGAAAAGCGTCCGCGATCTCAGCGATGCGCAGGTGCGAGGCAAGCGCGCGCTGGTTCGCGTCGACTTCAATGTGCCACTCGACGACGATGGCAACATCACCGACGACACGCGCATCCGTGCCTCGCTTCCGACGATTCAGCTGCTGCTCGATCGCGGCGCCCGCCCGGTAATTCTCTCACACCTGGGGCGGCCCAAAGGGAAACCCGATCCGAAGTACTCGTTGCAACCGGTATCGAATCGGCTGCAGGAGCTGGCCGGCTGCACGGTGATCTTCGTCGAGTCGACCGATTCGGACGAAGCACTGCAGGCCTGCCAGAACCTCAAGGCAGGAGAAATCCTTCTCCTCGAGAACACCCGCTTCCTTGGAGGCGAGGAGAAAAACGACCAGCGCCTGGCGAGGGCGCTTTCCGAGCTCGGCGACTTTTTTGTGAATGATGCCTTTGGCTCAGCGCATCGCGCGCATGCTTCGACCGTTGGTGTCGCCGAGCATCTGCGGCCGGCCGTTGCCGGACTATTGATGCAAAAGGAGCTCGATTACCTCGGTGGCGCGCTCGCGAACCCGAAGCACCCATTCATCGCGATACTTGGAGGAGCGAAGATCTCGGGGAAGATCGACGTGATCGAGCAGCTCCTCCCGAAAGTCGATGGGCTGCTGATCGGGGGGGCAATGGCGTGCACTTTCTATCGGGCGATGGGACTCGAGACCGGAAAGTCGCTGGTGGAAGAGGACCGCGTCGTAATGGCGAAGGATCTGCTCGCACGGGGCGGCATGCGCCTCACTCTCCCGCACGATGCCATGGTCGCACCCTCGCTCGAGCGGGCGAAAGAGGCGAAAGCAGTCCCGCGCAACGCGATCCCGAAGGACCAGGCCATGTTCGACATCGGCCCGCAATCGGCGGCGTCGTACTCGCGCGCGATCGCGGCGGCCAAAACGATAATCTGGAACGGTCCGATGGGCGTCTTCGAGACGCCACCATTCGATGCCGGCACAAGCGCAATCGCG
>JBGQIT010000270.1:0-4604 GCA_041498575.1 Gemmatimonadaceae bacterium | reverse complement strand
TCACGGCCAGAAACGATTATCGAGGAGATTTTGACCCCTTTCAGGTCACGGATGAGGTCAAAATCCCCCAGACTTTCCCATACGGATTCCTGTACCCGGGCGACAACCCTGAAGGGTGTGAGGTCTGCCGCCTTGCGCGGATCCGAAAAATAACCCGCGACCCCGAGCTCGAAGGCGCGCTGCCGGTAGGCCTCTGGATCCCTCTCTCGCAAGCCGGACGCCGCCAGCCCGTCGCGCATCCGTTGTATCTCGGGACTCTGTTGCCGGCGGGCGAATTCCGCCTCGAACCGACGCCGGTACTCCCTCGTCAAAGGCCCGGGGCTGATCAGCGCCACGCGATCAGGCGCGCGCAAATGAGGATTTACCCTCTGTTCGATCGTATAAAGGAGCGCAAGCATGGCGCCCCACGAATACCCGACGACCGACAACGGGTCGAGCTCGAACTCCTCGACTACTGCTCCCAGGTCCTCGACGTGGGTCTGCCACGTGATCGGAATCCGCGCGTCTGCTCTGGAGCGACCGCCTCCACGCTGGTCGTAAAAGATCAGCTCGTGCCTCCCGCCGAGGTGCAACATCTGCGGCAGCAGATAGCGGTGGTCCGCGCCCGGTCCACCGTGAAGAACGAGCAGCTTCGGAGCGTTGGCGCGACCGTACTTCGCCCAGTAGAGTGGCGAGGCGGTGGTGGTCGTAAATCCTTCTTCCCGGGGCGCGGGGATCGGCTTGGGCATCGACAGCTAGCTCGGCAACCTCACCAGAGCGGCAACACCCCTCGACTACCGCGCGGTGAAGTCGGTCTTGCTCGTCACCGCCCGGCAGGCCTCGGCGATGAGCTCGGCGGCGTGATCCAGATCCTGGATGCTCACCAGCTCGTTAGGCGAATGCATATAGCGATTGGGGACGGAGACGAGGCCCGTCGCGACTCCCTCGCGCGCGATGTGAATCGCGTCGGCATCCGTGCTCGTCTCCCGTCCAGCCGCATGCAGCGAAAAGGGGATCTTCCGGTTTTCCGCCGTCTTCCGCAGCAGCTCGAACACGACCGGAGAGATGATCGACCCGCGCGTCAGCACCGGGCCTCCATCGATGGCGGCGTCACCGTATTCCTTCTTCTCGACACCGGGATGATCGATCGCGAACGTGACATCGACGACGACTGCCATCTGCGGGCCGATGCTGGTCGCGCCCACACCCGCTCCCCCACCGCGATAGCCGATCTCTTCCTGCGTCGTAGCGACGGCGACGACTCTGGCCGAACCGGGCTTGTCCGCGTACCGGCGCAGCGCCTCGAGGACGACGAACGCGCCGATCCGGTCGTCGATCGAGCGCGAAACGAGTCTCCCATTCGGAAACTCCATGGCGCGCGAGTCGATCACGCCGGGGTCGCCCACGAGCACCATCTCTTCCGCTTCTTTTTTTGTCTTGGCGCCGAGGTCCACCCAGATGTCGGTGAACTTCGCGGCCTTTTCACGCTCTTCCAGCTTGATGAGATGGATCGGCTTTTTTCCCACGACACCGAACACCTCGCCTTTGCGGCCGATGAATCGAAGACGCTGTCCGATCAGGACCTGGGGATCCCAGCCCCCAATCGGCTGGATGTAGGCGTAGCCCTGGTCGTCGATGTAGCTGACGATGACGCCGATCTCATCGATGTGGCCGGCCAGCATGATGGTCGGCTTGCCGCTGCCATTCACTTCGGCGAGGCTGTTGCCGGCAACGTCGCCACTCACCTTCGCGAATTTCTTCGCGTACTCGCGCCACAGCTTTGCGGGCGCGGCCTCGAAGCCGGAAGGGCCCGGCGTATCGAGGAGTTTCTTGAGAAAGCTGAGGGATTCAGTCGCGATCATGGGGGGGGCGGGTGTACGTGGGAGGGTCGAATATAGCATCGTGCGGAGGACGCTCCTAACTCACGCCCGCGAACGACTCTTGCAAGTCGGGCGTCACACTGAGGCCATGGTGAATGAAAAACCAACTGCGAGAAGAGCTAGGTGGGTGGTCCGAGGGACTAGGTTCGAGGTAGGAGGTAACGCGTACCACATCGCGCTTCTACCTCCAGCCTCATACCTAGCACCTCGCACCCCCCACCTAGCTCTTCTCGCTGTTTGTCTGCCCTGTTAAGTCAGCGTTGCCAGTGTCCAAATCGTAATTCCAAGAATGAGAAGAATAGTCAGCCTGCTGATCCCAGTCGTGCTCGGCGCGGTCGTCTTGCCCTCTCGTGCCGACGCACAGGGCGTAGCGACTTCCGCGCCACTCACCAACATTCGCTACGAGGTGACGTTCACGCGCGCGAACGGGGAGCGCCGCCAGGTGACGTCCACGATGACGTTCACGGTGGGAGGGACGGATCCTGTTCTGCTCTCGCTTCCCAGGTGGACGCCCGGAGCCTACGAAATCGACAACTTCGCGCGCGACGTGTCCAACTTCTCGGCGGAGCAGTCGGGGACCTCGCTGGCCTGGGACAAGATCGATCCCGACACCTGGCGCATTCGCCCTCGCGGAGTGGGCGAAGTCACGGTGCGATTCGATTATCTGGCCGATAGCCTCGACAATGCGAACACGTGGTCGCGGCCCGATTTCCTGCTCTTCAATGGGACGAATCTCTTTCCGTATCCCGAGGGCAGGGAATTCGACTTTCCAGCGTCGGTGACAGTGAACACGGAAGCCGGATGGAAAGTCGTGACCGGAATGACGGCGGCCGGCGCGCACCGCTACACCGCGTCGAACTATCACGACCTGGTGGACATGCCGTTTTTCGTTGGACGGTTCGATCTGGACAGCGCGCAGATATCCGGGAC
Organism: Gemmatimonadaceae bacterium; assembly: GCA_041498575.1. Lineage (GTDB taxonomy): Bacteria > Gemmatimonadota > Gemmatimonadetes > Gemmatimonadales > Gemmatimonadaceae > UBA4720. The sequence goes on along the minus strand of JBGQIT010000270.1, from coordinate 1,815 downwards.
GTGGGTCCGCTTTGCCACGTATCCCTCGGGAAGTGTCACCGGCGCGGCGCGCGTAGCCGTCTGGGAAGCGCTCAAGCGAGTGATTCCGGCCGAGGTAAAAGTGTTCAATGAAGTGCCGTGGACCACATACAGCATCCTACAGATCACCGATTCATCCTACGGGGGCGGCTCGGGTCTCGAGCATCAGAATTCCCATGTCGATGTGCTGAGTCCCGGAATGCTCGGCACACCGGTGCTTCCGTCCCTCTACGCGCACGAGATTTTTCACGCCTGGAACGTCAAGCGCCTGCGACCGGCCGATTTGTGGCCGTACAGGTACGACGAGGAACAGCCCACGCCGCTGCTGTGGATCAGCGAGGGAATCACCGACTACTACGCCGATCTGTCGGAAGTTCGTGGCGGGATCGTGGACGCGAAGGGCTTCTACATGCTGACCAGTGACAAGATATCGCAGGTCGGCGAGCTGCCGCCGACCGCGCTCGAGGATGCATCGCTCTCGACGTGGATACATCCACGTGATGGAACCGAGTACATCTACTATCCAAAGGGGTCGCTTGCCGGATTGCTGCTCGACATCATGGTCCGCGACGCGAGCGACAACCACAGCTCGCTCGACGATGTGATGCGCACACTTTACAACACGGCCTACAAGAATGGTCGCGGCTTCACCTCCGACGAGTGGTGGGCCACGGTGAGCAAGGCCGCGAAAGGGAAATCCTTCACCGACTTCTATTCGCGCTATATCGATGGTCGCGAGCCATTCCCCTACGACAAGGTCCTTCCGCTCGCAGGGCTTCGACTTGCGCGCGATACCACGCGCGTGCCGCAGCTTGGAATCGCGAGTCTTCAGGACTCGAGCGGCTTGCACGTGACCGAAGTGATTCCCGAAAGCTCCGCCGCCGCCGCGGGCGTCCAGCCCGGGGATCAACTGATCTCCGTTGGCGGATTCAACGCCGACGATCCAAACTGGACGGACAAATTTCGCTCGCGTTACGCCCGCCAGCCCGAAGGCACGGAGCTCCCGGTGGTCGTCCGGCGAAACGGCACGGAGCAAACTCTGACAGCTCACCTTCGTTTTGTCACGCGTGTCGGCTCACGCTTGATCGAGGATCCTCGCCCGTCCGCAAAGGCTCGCAGAATCAGAGAAGGCGTGCTGCATGGAGTAACTCAGCCCTAATCGCAGGAGCCCGCAGCCATGAGCCGGCCCGCCGACAGCCCCCGGCCGGTAGTCATAAGTTGCAGTTCAATTCTTGCAGTTCAATTCTTGAGGACGGCCTTTGCAATGGTCTGCAGCTGCATATTGGACGTCCCCTCGTAGATCGTCCCGATCTTGGCATCGCGATAGAATTTCTCCACCGGGTAATCTTTCGTGTAGCCGTAGCCCCCGAACAGCTCGACGCAGAGCGAGGTTACACGCTCGCACACCTGTGAGGAGAAGAGCTTCGCCATCGCCCCCTCGCGCGCGATGTCCTTTCCCGCGTCCTTGAGGCGCGCCGCGTTGTACACCATGAGCCGCGCGGCCTCGATTTCGGTTGCCGCCTGCGCGATCTGGAATTGAACGCCCTGAAATTCGGCGAGCGGCTTCCCGAATTGCTTGCGTTCGTTGAGATACTTGATGGTGGCATTGAGCGCACCCTGCGCGATGCCGATCATCTGCGCGCCGATGCCGACGCGCCCTCCGTTCAGCGTGTTGATCGCGATCTTGTAACCCTGACCCACGGGGCCGAGGACGTTACCCTCGGGAACCTCGCAGTTGTCGAGCAGCAGCTCGACGGTGCTCGAGGCGCGAATCCCGAGCTTGTCTTCCTTCTTGCC
>JBGQIT010000269.1:0-4629 GCA_041498575.1 Gemmatimonadaceae bacterium | reverse complement strand
GCGGGCAGCGTGTAGAACTCGCCAGTGTTGCGTCGTGTCAGCGACGGCGCGGCGGTGAGCGGGCGCCCGACCGTGAAATTCAGGTGAAGGCCGAGCGAGAGGGCGGGGCACAACGCCGCGCGGTCGAGTGCATCCGCGAACGCCGGCAGGTTCACCATCATCGATGCGGAGGTAACCACCTCCGCTGCCGCCGCTTCGATTATTCCGATGTTGACTCCGCGCGAGATCCCGAAGTCGTCGGCGTTGATGATGAGACGGGTCGGACTAGGCGTAGATCCCACGCGCACCATTTCGGCGGACGCGGACCAGGTCCATCAGCATCTCGGCCCCATGCCTGGCAAACGAGATCGTGCTCGGCTCGTCACTGTAGTAAAAGTCCACCGGAACCTGCTCGATCTTCAAACCATGCAGACGCGCGATGAAAAGGCATTCGAGGTCGAAGCCGAAACCGCGGAGCGTCTGGCGTGAGAAGACCGTCTGTGCCGCACGGGCAGTGAAGCCCTTTAGTCCAGCCTGGGTATCCAGAATGCCGGGCAGGAGAACTCGTTGCGTCAACCGGTTGAAGAGACGGCTCATCAGGTGTCGCGTGTACAGGTAATGGAAAAACGTCGGGCTCATCACGTAGCGTGATTCGGGCAGCACGCGGCACGCGATCGCCACATCGCTTCCCCCTGCCAACACCCCAAGGAGCTTGGTGATCTGGGAGCTCGGGTAGGCCAGGTCGGAGTCGACGAAAATCCGGTAGGCTCCGGTCGCATGGAGCATCCCCCGTGCGACCGCGTGTCCCTTGCCCTGGTTTCTTTCGTTCGTCAGAACGACGGTCAGCTCGTTGTCGTCCGCGAAGTCGCCGGCGATTCGCGCGGTCGAGTGCCCGCTACAGTCGTCGACGATGACCATCTCCGTTTGGAAATCAAGGCGCGTGCGAAACTCCCGGAGGTGGGTGAGAATCGCCGAAAGCTGGTGGCCACCATTCCAGGTCGGGATGACGATGGACAAACGCGGGGTGGCTGATTTTGGTACTGCGGGGTGGTAGCGTGCCGGAACATGAGCTTCAACAAAAGCCATAGGTCATGCGTATTGAAGGCTTTTTTCGGCGCAGGCTGAGGCACGGAGGATATCCTGAGTGGCTTACACCACGATTACAACCTCCGCTGTGCGACGTAGAGAACGTCGGCAAAGAAGCGTGGCCCGCAGCGCTGAGCTCCCACTTTAAAGCCGGCACCCTCGAGCAGATTGATCCAACCGGCGGATCCCCTGAAGCTCAGCATATGACCAGCTGACCGGGTAAAACCGACGCCCGTCGCGAGTCGCTCGTAGACTCGATTCACCGCCCCTTTGACTCCGTCGTCCGAATCGATCTCGCGTACGGCGAGAACGCCGCCCGGGGCGAGGACGCGCGCCGCCTGACTCACAAGGAATTGTTGGGTCGCGGGATCGAAATAGTGGAGGATATCGATCATCGCGATGCCGGTGAGCGACCCGGATGGGAACGACCAGAGCTTTTCCTTGAGATCGCCGACCTCGAAGCTTGGCCTGGACCCGACCGGAAGTCCGAGTGCCGCCGCCTCGGCAAGTCGAACGCGATCAGGATCGTGGTCGATGCCGATGATCTCGCGCTCTTTGGAGCCGAGGGATAGTGCGAAGGCGAGGAGCCCATGTCCCGACCCGAGATCGAGCACCCGTCCTCGTACGGGGAGGACGGATGCCATGCGGTCGTACGGAGTCAGCATCGAGCGCAACCGGAGGAAGCTCCGCGTCGATAGCGGCGCGTCGGCGAAGAGCGAGCCGGTTTTCATCCAGTATTCATAGCGTCCCCACGATCTTTCTGAACTCCGCTTCACTAAACGCTCGCATCGTCTCGCTGCGAATATTGCCCTGCGCTCCGAGCGTCAACGCCATCCGTGCAACGGCCTCATCGCTCGGCATCTCCGCGATCGCGACGAGGTCGTATTGCCCCAGGGTCAGATAGATGGACTTGAGCTCGCCACCCGCCTTGCGATAGGCGTCTTTGGCCGCGTCGATACGCGCTGGGGAATTCTTGATGGCGCTGATTCCCTGCTGCGTGTAGTGCAGCATCGAGATGTACGTCGGCATACGGTCCTCCTATGATTTAAGGGTTCAGCGGCTCGCCGTCTCCTGCTTCGCCCTGCGTCGCGAATTCACGTTTGTGAAATCCAAGAGGTTGAGCGCGTAATTCGTGGTGACTCTGTTATTCCACGTCGCCGCTACCGCCGGGTGACCGAGCGCGGCGTGAGCCTCGGCAACGCGATTCATGATCAGGACGCTGGTCGTGTCACCTTTCATTAGAATCGCCAGCGCATCGGCCGGCTTCCCTTGTTGCGTCAGGAGGTAGCCTTCGAGCGCGGGCACCCGGTCACCGGGCACGCTGCTCGGATCGGCAGCGGCCTGAGCTTTGAGAGCGGAAAGCTCCTGCCCCGCGGGCGCCCAATGTTTCATGAGACCGTGCGCCACCGCAGGGAAATAGTGGACCTGCCAGGGGTCTGGGCTCGCCGCTTTCGCCGTCGCAATCGACTGATGCGCGGCGTTCGCGTTGCCGGCATTGGCCTGCACTGTCGCGAGTTGCGAGTACAATATGGCGACGCTGCGCGCGTCCTTCTGCGCCTTTGCCTCGACGATCGTCGCGTCGAGCGCCTTTGTCACATCAGCGGGCGCGCCCTGCAACACATAGGTGCCGACAATCTGCCGCATGTAGCCGAGCTTTTGTGGTGGGGTCCAGGCGTTAGCGATCGCCTGATTCAAATACGATCGCGCCTGATCGTACTGTCCCTGCAGCGCGGCTACCTCGGCCAGTCCCGCGTAGACCTCCGGGAATTTGGGCGAGAGAGTAGTAGCCGCCTTGTAGTGTGCAGCGGCATCGGCGAAGTTGCCGTTCCACTGCAGAATCTCGGCGTAGGTGTCGTGCGCATTTGGGGCAGTCGGAATGAGCTCTACCTGACGTTTCGCGGCAGCGAGCGCAGCGGCTCGATCGCCGCCGGCCCAGGCCGCATACGCAAGGGTATTGTGGCCAATCGGGAAATTCGGATGCCGCGCGACGAACTCCCGCGTCGCCGGGAGTGGCGCACCGAACCCGCCTGTAGCCTGCCACGCGAGCAGCTCATCGGCGGGCATAAGCTGCGACGCCGCGCGAAAGAGCGCGTTGGCCGCGTCAGTGTGGCCGAGCGTTGCTTCGCGGTACGCGGCGGCGAGGACCAGCTCGTTGTTGGTGGCGCGCGCGGCGTCGGCGACACCACGATTCAGCTCGGTATTCAGCGGGCTGGGATCGAGCAGGCCGCCGCCCCCATAGAACACCCGCGCGAGTCCGAAATTGGGATCGGCGTCGACCGCCGCCTTGAAGTGCGCCGCGGAGGACTCGAATGAGAGGTTCAGGAAGTCGCTCATTCCCGCGCGGAATTCCGCGGCGGCGGCGGGATTCGTCGTACTCAGCTTGAGCGAAGGATCCGTCTGTGATCGTGCGGTGAGAGGAACGACGGACAGAATTGCGACGGCCGTGATGAAGCGAGTGAAACGCGTACGCATTGGCCCTCCTGGGGTGGGATTTGGAGGCGGCCGATCAGATCGGCCGGAGCCAGACTAAATAGTTATGCCCACCGCAAACACGCAAGAGTACGAATTACACTCGAGCACGGGGCTGAATTGGATGCGTTCCCGGCTGAGCCCGCAGCCATCAACTGAGCCCTCTCAAGGCCCCCGGCCGGTAGTAATAAGTTCGCCGTTAACCCCGGTCGAGGTCCCGATACATCGTCACATGGTCGTATCGCTCACCGGCCGGACCAATGGTCCATCCCGGGATCACTCCCGCCTCCACGTAGCCGAGCCCCTTGTAAAACTTCTCGGCCGGTTCTCCGCGGCGGGTGCTGAGCGATATCAGAGTTCGACCATTTTGCCGAGCGACGTCGTGCAGCGCGTACATGAGCGATCTGCCCACGCCTTGTCCGCGGACCGTACGAGCAACGAACAGTCTCTGCAGCTCTGCCCTGTGCAGTGAGTTGGTGCGTTGAGACAGCGCGAGCTGCCCGGAACCCACGACGCGATCTCCGATAGACGCAACGAGCAGCAATCGTGATCGTGCCTGGAGCTCCGGGAGCAGCGAGATCCAGAAATCGCGCGCTTCGTCGCGTGTGATCGGGGGAAGGAATCCAAGTGGAGATCCTCCGTTCACCGTATCCGTGAACGCGTCGATGAGATCCGTAATCACGTGCTTCAGGTCGGACGTGAGTATCCGCCGAATCGTCGGAGACGCGGAACGCGTGTAACTCTCTTGTTGCACCGGCATCATGAGTAAAGACTGTTTGCCACGTTTCGGCCTCGCGGAAATCTAGCTGGAGTATGCAGCACGGTTCCCTCCCGCGGGTTGACCCGTGCCACCCGTGGCCCGTAGAGTACCTTGTACGCTGGCACATCGAACACTCCCTCCCACCGAGCCATCAACACTGACGCCAGACAATTTCCCACGACGTTAATCGACGTGCGCGCCATGTCCATGAACGCATCGACGCCGAGTATGACGGCGACGCCCTGGAGTGGCAGTCCGAACTGGACCAGCGCCGCCGAGAGGACGACGAGGCCCGTGCGCGGCACCGCGGCGACTCCTTTGCTGGTGAGCATCAG
>JBGQIT010000268.1:0-4630 GCA_041498575.1 Gemmatimonadaceae bacterium | reverse complement strand
AGACGTTCTTGGGTCCCAAGTCGGTTTTGGCGAACCCCTCCCAATAGAGACGCGACGCCGAGATTGTCGTGTTCGTCAACCAGAACAGCGTGGCGTTGTCGAGCACATCGTCCCGGCTAAGGCCTGTCGACTCCCCGTCGAAAGCACGTGCAATGAGGCGCATACTGGCCGGGTCGTGGTCGATCAGCCAGGCTGCCACGCCGACGGGTGAATCCGCGATGCCGTACAGCGTTTGCGGGTGCGCCGTCATGAAAAGCTGTGTTGGAATGGTCTTGTACAAAGCGACAACGGTCTCGTATGCGCGCTTTTCTTCGGCCGAGAGACCCGTTGGCGCTGGGCTGCCCGTCGCGGCCGCCTTGTTGATTTCGGGTGGAATCCCGGCGGGCAGGTTCGTGTGTATACCGATTAATTCCGGATGTCCCTGCGTAGCAAACAGATCGTTGATAATCGCGCCCCAATCCCCGCCTTGCGCCACATATCGCGTGTACCCAACGCGCTTCATCAGCACCGCCCAGGCACGCGCGATGCGCGCCTGGTCCCAGCCGGTCGTGGTCGGCTTGCCTGAAAATCCGTAACCCGGCATCGACGGAATTACCACATCGAAAGCGTCCGATGCGCTCCCGCCATATGCGGTGGGATCGACGAGTGGATCGATAATCTTCAGCTGCTCGATGATCGAGCCAGGCCATCCGTGGGTGACGATAACCGGCAACGCATTCTTTTCTTTCGAACGGACGTGAATGAAATGGATGTCCAACCCGTCGATATTCGTGATGAATTGCGGATAGCTATTGAGCTTCGCCTCGACCTTGCGCCAATCGTATTCCGTCGTCCAATAGCGGGCGAGCTTCTGCATCATCGCGAGCGGCAGGCCCTGCGAGAAATCGGCGACGGTCTCTTTTTCGGGCCACCTCGTCGCTTTTATCCGCTGGCGGAGATCCGCGAGGTCCTCGTCCGAAATGTTGACGCGGAACGGTCGGATGGATGTGTCCACCATCGGCGTACGGGCCGGCGCCTTGAGTGGCGCATCCACGGTATTTAGCTCTGGCATGTCTTTCCCCTCCTTTTGAGTGACGCTCGCGTCACCAGTGGTAATGGCGGCATCCATCACCTTGGGATAATCCCAATGTGCTATCCGCGGAGAGAATCTCTCTGAGACGCGGCAATCACAGTATTACACGATGGTATCGTCGATACTTTGGTATCGACCCGCACAGCGCCTGAGCTCGCCCCACTCGACGAACGGACGTTTGTTGACATCAGACGCAAAGCGACACCAAGGTATTGGTGGACACCGCTCGTCGAGCAGCGCATCCATGGTATCATGGAAGAGAGGCTAGAACGGACCGGTGTGCTACAACTATCTAGGCCGCGTCGTCGATGCGCTTCCCGGATTGCTATGGACTGCGCTGCCGGCCGGCGACATCGACCTCCTCAACCAACGCTGGTGCGAATGACGAAATCTGAGCCCTGGGATCGAGTGGTGGCGGACGCCGCCGCACACGATCACATCGTGCAGCTGTATCAGGACCAGGATTTTCTCAACCGCGCCGTCTGCCGGTTCGCCGGCGCTGCGCTCGCGAACGGGGAGGGCCTCATCCTGGTGCCAACGCTCACGCACTGGAACGCCTTCCGTCCACGCCTCGAGGCCGAGGGCGTGGACGTGGAAGCGGCACGTGACCGCGGACAGCTGACGGTGGTCGACGCCGACGAATTTCTGCCCCGCTTCATGCGGGACGCCATGCCGGATTCGCCTGTATTCCTCGGCCTCGCCGGGGAGGTTATCAGACAGGCGCACGCTGGAGGGGGCTACCAAAAAGTGCGTTGGTGGGGAGAAATGGTGAACGTCCTGTGGGAGCGCGGGGACGTTGCCGCCAGCATGGCCCTCGAGGACCTGTTCGATCAGCTCGGCAGAGAGCATGAGATCGCGCTCTTCTGCTCGTTCGTGATGGACAACTTCGACGGCGAAGTTCACACGCACATGCTGCCCCGGCTCGGGACGAATCACTCGCACCTTATTCCAGTGGAGGACTACGCTCGCTTGGAGCGCGCCGTAGCCGATGCGCTCCGGGAAACGGTCGGCGCTGCCGAAGCGCGTGTGCTTGAAAATCGGCTGCTCTCCGATTATCAGCAACCATTCCATATGCCCCGCGCCCAAGCGTTGCTGCTGGCACTGCGTCAGGTTCTCCCAGCAGTTGCCGATCCGGTCCTGCAACGGAGCCGCCATCTGTACACTGCTTCAGGTGCCGCGTGATATGACGATGCAGGGCGCTACGCTCAATGGCGGCTGGAGCAGTTTCCAAGGGGTCAATGGTGACTACCCGGCCGCAAACACGGCTAATACGGATCTGATTAACATCCTTGACACCGTTGCAGTTCCCATCGTCGTGGTGCGAGGCGACTTTATGGTCGCTTGCTTCAACAGGGCGGCGGCGGATGTGCTGGGTCTCTCGCCATCGGACATCGGTCGGGCAGCCCGCGATATCTCGGTGTTCGCTGGCTTGCCCCACCTGGAACAGCAGTGCAGCCGGGTCATCACCAGCGGAGTGGAATCCCGGGCCGATTTTCGCGACGCCGACAAGTGGTTCGTTGTTCGGATGTCTCCCTACACAAAAGACGATCGCCAGATCACCGGCACAGTGCTGACGTTCACTGATGTGACTGCATTCCGCGCAAGTATCGATCAGGCCATCTACGAACGCGAATGCACCAAGACGATCCTCAACACGGTCGCCGATCCTCTCGTCGTGCTTGACGCCGACCAACGGATCCAGTCGGGCAATCGCGCCTTCTACAAAATGTTCGGGCTCTCTCGCGAGGAGACTCAAGGCGTCCCACTCAACGATCTCGGAAATGGCGCCTTTGAACTTCCGCTTTTGCATGAGCCCGAAGAGATGCTTGCGTACAGTCATGTGTTCCATTCCGTTGAGGTGCCTCACGTCGTTACAGCAAAGGGTCCACGGACTCTTGTTCTTGACGCACATCCTTTGTCTTTTCCGGGCCATTCCGAGCGCAGGGTTCTGGTGACTTTCCAGGACATCACGGCGCGCAAGCAGGCTGAAGCCGCCAAGGATCTACGTTCGGAGGAGGAGTTGCGTCGCAGCGAGGCGTTTCTCGCAGAGGGTCAACGCCTCAGCTTAACGGGCAGTTTTTGCTGGAACGTGGCGACCGACGAAATCACATGGTCCGAACAACTCTATCGCATCTTCGAGTTTGAGCCGGGCACCCCTGTGACGATCGAACGGATCAATACTCGAGTCCATCCCGAAGACGGGCCGATGATGAACGAAACCATCGAACGGGCACGCGTGGGCGGCGCCAATTTCCAATACTCGCCCCGATTACTGATGCCCGACGGTTCCTTGAAATATGTGAACGCGATCGCGCACGCGAGCCGCGACGCCGAAGGACGGCTGGAGTATATCGGCGCGGTGCAGGACGTGACGCAACGCCGAATGTCGGAAGAAGCTTTGGCGAAGGCCAGAACGGAACTTACGAACGTTGCCGGAGTGACGAGCCTCGGAGTGCTTACAGCGTCGATCGCACATGAAGTCAACCAGCCGCTGTCGGGCATCATCACCAACGCCAGTACGTGCCTCCGGATGTTGGATGTCGATCCCCCGAACCTCGACGGTGCGCGCGAAACCGCGAGGCGGACGATTCGCGATGGCAACCGCGCCTCTGATGTGATCACGCGCTTGCGTGCCCTGTTCAGCAAGAAGGAATTCGCGCTGGAGCCGGTGGATCTGAACGAAGCCACGCGAGAGGTCATTGCGCTGTCATTGAGTGAGCTGCAGAGCAACAGCGTGATTCTTCAGTCGGAGCTCGCCGACGACCTGCCGCCTGTCAGCGGTGATCGTGTCCAGCTCCAGCAGGTTGTCCTGAACCTGCTCCGCAACGCCTCAGACGCGATGGCCAGCGTCGACGATCGACCCCGGCAGTTGACGATCAGAACCGAGCTGGACGAAGAGGATCGGGTGCGCCTGACCGTGCGGGACGTCGGTGCAGGGCTCGAGACGCAGAGTGTGGACAACCTCTTTGCGCCGTTCTACACGACCAAGACCGACGGGATGGGCATCGGACTATCCGTCAGTCGTTCAATTATCGAGAGCCATCACGGCCGTCTGTGGGCAGCACCGAACGACGGTCCTGGAGCGGCGTTTTCATTTTCTATTCCCCGAATCCTTGATGCAGTAACTGGGACGCGCATTCTGGACGCGGCTCGCGCGCTGGCGGCGACCGATACCGGGTACGTCATGAGGACTATGTGACCACCACGCGTTCACTCGTTTCCGTCGTCGATGACGATGAGTCCGTGAGGGAGTCGCTGCCCGACTTGTTGAACGAGATGGGATTTGCCGTCCAGGTATTCCCCTCGGCCGAAGAGTTTCTCACGTCCGATTTCGTTCGTCTCACCAGGATTCTGATCCTTGACATCGCGATGCCGGGAATGTCGGGGCCCGATCTCCAGGAGGAGCTGAAGCGCCGTGGACGGCGAATTCCGATCGTCTTCATCACCGCACAGAAAGACGACAAGGTCCGCCCAAGCTTGATCGCGCGCGGAGCGGTGGAGTGCCTGTTCAAGCCGTTCAGCGATACCGCTCTCCTTACAGCGCTGAATGCGGCGCTT
>JBGQIT010000267.1:0-4639 GCA_041498575.1 Gemmatimonadaceae bacterium | reverse complement strand
TTATCGTTTCGTCGATTTCACCGTGGACACGTCGCACTATGCCGGAAACCGAATCCCGGGTATTCCGCGGCAAACACTCCAGGCAAGCGCCGCCTTGCACAGCTCGATCGCGACGCTCGTCACCGAAACGACGCTGGCCGACAGAATGTTCGTCAACGATGCGAACTCGGAGAGCGCCCCCGGCTACGGGATCTTTAACGCGAGAATCGTTTCGAGTGCGTTGTGGAACGGGTCGGGCGCGCAGCTCACATTTGGCGCGCAGAACCTGTTCAATACGCGTTACATCTCATCCGTCAGCGTGAACGCGGCTGGTGGGAAGTTCTACGAGCCGGGCTCGCAGCGCTCGATCTATGTCGGCCTGAGCCTGCTCGCCGCGGCCAGGCCTTGAGTGACTTCACCGAAGGAATCGTGGCGTCAGGAACACGATGATGTACAGCCCAACCCAGGATAGAGCGACGAAATACCAGTACACGGCGTTCGCCGCGATGTCCCCGAAATGCTGCCCTTCCACCGGTCCCGCTAAAACGAGGATCGCAATGACGAGCGTCTCGAGCGTGGCAGCGATTGTGTGCGCGAAATGGACGGCGAGGATCGACCAGACGATCGCGCCATAGGCATTCGTGTCCCAGCGCGTGTGAACACCCTTGAATTCGAGGACGCGGAGCACCGCTGCAACGATCCCGAACAGGACGCACAGAAGCAGGCCCGCTCCGATCAGCCTCGACCTGTCATGCCTCTGCCCAAGCTTTGCCACGTACCACATCGGGAGAACGCTCACGACGAGTATCGCGACGTCGAGCGTCGAAGCTCCCAAGTCGGGGACCAGCGTACCCGATGGCGGCCAGACATCGAAGTTCTGCCGCACGTAGTAGTAGGTCACGACCAGAATCGCGAGCCCGGCACCCTCGATCGTGAGCATCAGCGTGCTGCCCCACCAGATCGGAGTATGATGACTGAATCCCTGGTCAGGCAGCCCAGCGTCTCCTGCCGGAAGTCGCTTCATAGCGTCTCCTGCGAGGTCCGGAAAGGTAATCGGCTCAGCGAGCCTCGGTTGCCCGGGCCCGTGCGCAACGCCTTCTGGCACCGGTGGCGCATTAGCAGAAAAAAAGAGGGAGCCAGGTGTCTCCCTCTTTTCATGCGGTTGGTATTAGTCGAGTCGTGCCAGGCCCTACTGTTTCCTCAGCTCTATGCTCCCGTTCACGCTGCTCGCTCTGACGTCGCGTCCGCCGTTCCCGATCTTACCAGACGCGTGACGCGGACCCCAGCGCCCTGAGAGTGTCATTGGGAAATCGCTCTCGATTCCACCGTGCACGGTGTCGAAGCGGAAGTTGGCGTCGAAGCGCTCGGGGACATAAATCGCCACGGATCCGTTGACGGTCTTGAAATCCATGTCGTCATCGCCCTGAAGAGTGGCCATCCTGGCGTCGACGTTTCCGTTGACCGTCTCCGCCGAGACCGGACCGTTCGCGGTATTCACGGTTACACCGCCGTTCACCGTATTCGCCCGCACGGGTCCGGTGGTATTGCGGACGATCACGCCGCCGTTCACGGTGTTCGCCCGCACTTCGGCGCCGACATCGCGCACAGAGACGCCGCCATTGACGGAGTGCGCGCCGACTTTGACCGAGCGAGGAACGCTGACAGTGATCCTGACGTTCGAGTGGTTTTCGTTGTTGCCATTGTGGCGAAACGACTCTACGCCGCCATCCTCGCACCGCGAGCTGTTGTTCCAGATCGCGCAGATAGTGACGTTGCCGCCAGCCTGGACGACTTCAAAATGGATGTCGTCCATCTCGCGGCCATTTGACCGCTTCTCGGCAACGAGATGAACCATGTTGTCCGGGCTCGGCGCGAAATCAACCGTACCGTTGACGTTGAACACGTTCATCCAGTGGCCAGCGTCGACGCGACCATCCCACTTCCAAGTATCGGAATCGCGGCCATACTGCTGTTGCGCACCGAGAACGGGCGCCGCGAGTAAAAGGGCGAGCGCCGCGAAAAGTCTCGTTCTATTCATCATCTCTCCGGGTGGTTGAGCCATTGTTGATTATTATGCTGCCGCTAAAGGTCTGCGCGGTGACTTTCGCCCTGCCATCGCCGATCGTAAACTCGATTCGACCTTCCTTTCTCAAGCTGCTCCCGGGTCGAATCGTGACGGGAAAGTCCGACTGCAGGTCACCGCTGAAAGTCTCCACGCTGAACTGCGCTCCGGCGCCAGGGGGAATGTTCAGCCTCAGCGTTCCCGAGTGGGATTCGAAGCTGTACCTGCCCGACGGCTCGATCGTTCCCGAGTACACGATGTCGCCGCTCACTGTCTCCGTGCGCACGTCTTTCGATTGAATTCCGACGAGGCGGATGTTGCCGCTCACCGAGCTCGCCTCGACGTCTCCAGTCACGTTCTCAGCGCGGAGATCGCCGCTGACGGTCTCAGTTCGCAGATTCCCGTTTACCTGGGCGGCGTGGACCGACCCCGACACGGCCTCGGCGCTCACCGTGCGCACTCCGTCGGTGACATCGACGTCGCCACTCACGCTCGTCGCTTCGATCTCGCCCTGGGAGCCCTTTGACGTTATGTCGCCCGATACCGCTTCCAGAATGAGTCGCGACCCGCGCGGAACCGATACGTCGTAGCGCGCGTCACCGACATTGTTGTGTCTGTGCCCCCTGCGGCCGCCCTCGTCGGAGTCGTCGACACTGAGGCTGACCCTCGACGAGTTCGCGGTGAAGCGCAGCATACCGCTTTCGATGGTCGCCGAGATTTTTACGTCGGAGCGATCCCATCCGGTGACGCGGATTTTCCCGGAGATGAGTGACAGATCCACGGCACCACCACGGTCCAGTCGCACCGTCGTGTCTATCTGGGTGCGGCCGCGTATCTGCACCCCTTCGTTTTCCTGCGCGTTTGCGGAAAGCGGGAGGGCTGTCACTACGAGCGCGGCGATGATGAGCTTGAGCTTCATTTCGTTTTTCATTTTATGTGGTGGCCTGCAGCATCGCCGCCGTCCGTAGGAGCTCGACCTTCTTGTCGAGCGCATGTGTCAGCTGCTGGTCGAGCATGCGGCTGGCCGGATCTTTCGCGAGGGCCGCCCTGCTCTGCTCGATTGCACGATCGATGATCTGAAGATTCTTCTCGATGATCGCGACCGTCGAGGAGTCGAGCTGCGTCCTCCGCTGGCTCACGATCCTCTGGAGCATGTCGATCTCTCTTCCGTACACGAGGTCTGAATGCGCGCGATCAGCGTTGGACTGGCTTGCGAGACTGGCGGGAGTTCGGGGCCGACCAGGAGTAACGTCGCTCGTCGCGAGACGAGAAGGTGCACCGCCCGGCTGAGTGCTCGCGCCGCCGAGGTCCGGCGATGTTGCAGTCGCATCGGAATTCGAGCCAGTGTTCGATTGCGCCGGATTGGTAGGCGGCGCTATCTGTGCTAGGGTGCCGCCCTGCCCCGACCCAAACGACCGCGCGGTCAGCATGTAGGTGATTCCGGCGGTGCTCACGATCAGTGCCGCAGCCGCGACTCCCATCCATGCCGGCACGAGGCGTCTCTGGCGCTCCGGCCGAGCGGCGAGTGGAATGACTGGTGCGGCAATCCGCGCCTCGATTCCCTGCCACAGGTCGCGCGACGGAACGAGGTCCGGCAACGCCGCCGCTTCCTTGCTGATGTTCTCGAGGTCTCTCAGCAGACTGGCGCAACGCACGCACTCTCCCAAATGCTGTCCGACCGAAGCGCGACGCGCATCGTCCAGCGTTCCCTCGAGATAATCGGGGAGCGCGGCATCGAATGCTTCGCAGGTCATGTTGGAGCTCGTCATCGTTCCAGTGCCTCTCTCAAAAGAAGTCTCGCGCGATGCAGCTGCGCCTTACTTCCACCCGAGGTGATTCCCATCATCTCCGCAATCTCCTCGTGCTTGTAACCCTCGACATCGTGGAGCACGAAAATGTTTCGGGCCCCTGCTGGCAGCTTCGCTATCGCATTCGCCAGGTCCATACGCTCTATGTGCATCGGAGCACGCGCAACTTGATCCCACGGCTCCTCGTCCTCTTCACTCTGATCCGTCCTCGAGGCCAGCTTGCCCTCGCTCTTTCTCGCGTTCAGCACCACGTTCACCGCGAGGCGATGCAGCCAGGTCGAGAATGCGCTCTCTCCCCTGAACTGCGGGAGCTTCTCCCATGTCCTCACGAACACATCCTGGGTCAGCTCCTCGCCCTTCGTCTTGCTTCCGGACATTCGCGCGCAGAGTGAGAACACCCTGGTCGAATGCGTCCGGTACAGCCGTTCGAAGGCCTGGCGGTCCCCGCCCGCGGCTAGCGCCACGTCCGTGGAGTCACTCACTGCTTTGCGTGCCAGGTTTGATGCGGCCGCCATTCGATCGTTGTCCCTGTCTTGTTGCGTGATTGGATAGCTCGAAGGGCTCAAAGGTTTGAATGCGGGACAATCGGCTTTTCCTGTGGCTGCAGATATGACAGCCCGGCCCAATCCATTGGTTTGAACCGGTTTCGGGGACGTTTCGGCGGCCCCTTTAGGGCCCCCGACCGAGGGGTCACCCGCCATCGCTTCGTAAGTCCAGCGCGAGCCTGACCTCGCTCGCGCCCCGCTCCAGGGCCGCCGGGGTCTGCGCCACGAGCGTGACGTGACCAACC